>CBDULG010000049.1:0-14167 GCA_965367985.1 uncultured Rhodocyclaceae bacterium | reverse complement strand
GCAACCAAGTTCGAGTTGCCACACGATCTGATGCGCTCGGAGGCCAAGCTGTTCGCCGAGCGTCTCGACGAGGCGGTAAACAAGGCCGAGGATAACCCCGGGGTGCTCGAGCGCGATCGCATCACACTGGGTTTGATTGCTCTGGCTGTCGCCGAGCGCAACGCCATCATCGACCGCATCCGCGAACGTACGTTTTCGGTGCGCCTGGCGGAGCGCGCAGTTGCCGATGCGAGCCGCCTGCTCGAAGGTGCACGCACTGGCGGGCGCGTCGGCTATCAGCGCGCGGCGCGCCGAAACCTTAGGTACGGACGGTCGTTTCGCGCCGCGCTGTTTGCACACAATCATCTGCGCTGGTCGGCACCGCTCGCGCGGATGAGCTCAAAGCGCTTCGGTGTGCTGCTTTCGCAGCGCGTGATTCTGCGCGATCTGGAGGGCTTTATCGATACCCGTATCCTGCGCCTGCACGGCCGGCGGGTGGCGGATCTGCTCCGCGAGATACTGAACCGTCGCCAGGAGATGGTCGAGACGGCGCTCGACGGTTTGCGCCTGCAGTTTCCCGGATACGCTGAGGAAATCAGTCGGCGCTTCATTCGCCGTACGGCCCTGCGTCTGGAGGAGCGCGAATACGGCGCCTTGCACGCCGACGGACTGATCGGCGCCGAAGTGTACACGGCGCTGATGCAGGACATCGGCGCGCGACGCAGCATTGCCGAACAGCGTCCGAACCTCGATCTGCTTGTGCAGCGCGCTGAACTGGTACAACAGTTTCCGCTGTTCGCCGACCTCGACAAGGCCGCGCTGGAACGTTTGAGTGGCAGCCTGCAGACGCGCTACGTCAATGCGGGAAAGACAGTCGTGGACAGGGACAGCGCGGACAGAAGTGTGTATTTCATTGCCTCGGGCGCCGTCGAAGTCGAAACATCGGGGCGATCCTGGCGCCTGGGTCGGGGCGAAATGTTTGGCCAGATGCTGGTGCTGCCGCACCGGCCCAAGCGGATCAAAGTCAGGACGATCGTGCCCTCGACGCTGCTGGTGCTTTCCGAACGGCCGTTTCGGCGCCTTCTCAAACGTAGCCCAATGATTCGTACGGCGGTGTACGACAGCGCCGTGCGCTGCGGCATCGATCCCGCGACCGTCCTGGCGGACGAGGATCTGGCCGACGCGGCACACGCGAACAGTCCGTCATCGCCGGATACGGCCCCGTCGGCTCAGCAGCGTACGCCATGACACGTCACACAACGACGGGGCGCAATGTTGTCCGTCAGCGGGCGTGCGATGGCAACGCGTTGCAACGCACGTGGTTCAGCTTGAAGTTCTCTATCAAGGGGGTGACGACTTCGGCGCGCGTGCGTGCTTCGATCTTTTCAATGGTGTCGGCAGGGCCTTCGAACAAATCCTCGCGGAATCCGAAATTGGCGGTGTAGTCGAGGCGCCTGCCGTTGGGATTCCATATCACTATCGAGTATGTGCCGGGCACGAACACAGGGGTATTGATGGTGTTGGAGAAATCACACTGCCAGGGCGCGCGCAGGAGGCACTCTTCGGTCAGGCCCAGCGGCACGAACCACGCGTAGTCGCCTTCGGGAAAGTTGAACACCGGGCGGTCCCGCAGCGGAATCACCCGCGGGTTCGGCGCAAAGACGACGCCTTGGCCCGCGGGAACGTCGAAGGGCAGCACGAGGTCTTCCGGGGGCGGCGGCAAGCCCGGGCCGACCAGGGCGGTGACGGGATACGCGGATGCGTACGCGCGGCATGCGGGTGGCAGCGCCGATGCGCTCACGATCGGCGTCGGTGCGCCCGTCGTGGGATCGACGCCGATCTGGTCGGGCGTCACGACGAACTGGAAAACATCGACGTCGTTTCGGTGCAAGTAGGAAAACACGGCGCGTGATTCTTCGATGTTGCCCGGAATCACGAATGGGTTCTCGAACGAAAAATCGTCGCCCGCCTCGAGTGTGCCGACGCGCCGCACCATTTCTTCTTCAACGTATGGCACGTGCGCCAGGGCGCTTGGCGCACCAACCCCGATCAGCAGCAGCATCATCGTGAGATTCACCGCAATTCGTCTGAACATTGATTGCCTCCTGTGCGGGCGGCACTGATTCTGGTATTGAGGGGCGCGCTCGAGACCGCGCACATGCGTTGTCTGATTGAAGACTTGCCGAGAGGTTCAGATTTGACTGGCGCTGGCGCGCGATCAGGCCGCGTGGATACTGTTACGCGCGCCAGGCGCCATGCAAAGCCAAATCGCGCGGTGGGTCGGATGCGCGCACGCCGAAGGCGTCATCCGCCGAATGCGCTTCTAATACAACTTAAGGCGCTGCGCTCCTTTGCCGGCGCGGACTACCCGGCCAACAGGCTCGCGAGGCGGGCCATATCGACGTTGCCGCCGCTCAACAGTATGCCGACGCGCTTGCCTTTCAGTTCGGCTTTCATCCGCCGGGCCACGGCGAAGCCGAGGCAGCCCGTGGGCTCGACGATCAGCTTCATGCGCGTTGCAATGAATGCCATGCATCCGACGAGTTCGGCATCCGTCGCCGTCAAGACGTCGTCGACGTCACGCAGGATGATCGGGAAGGTCACATTGCCCAAGTGCTGAGTCTGCGCGCCATCAGCAATCGTCTTGGGCGTGTCGATGTGTACGATCTTGCCCGTGCGGAACGAGCGCTGGCCGTCATTGCCCGCCTCTGGCTCGACGCCATATAAACTGCAGTTCGGCGACAGCGCCCGTGTGGCCAGCGCGCAGCCCGAAAGCAGTCCACCGCCCCCCAGCGGCACGAAAAAGGCATCCAGCGGGCCGACGTCCTCGAACAGTTCCCTAGCGGCCGTGCCCTGGCCGCAGAGTATGTCGGGGTGATCGTAGGGCGGGATCAAGGTCAGGCCATGCTTCTCGGCAAGATCACGGCCGATCTGCTCGCGGTCCTCCGTGTAGCGGTCGTAGACCACCACCTTGCCGCCGTAGCCCTTTGTCGCCGCAACCTTGGCGGCCGGCGCATCGTGCGGCATGACGATCGTCGCCGGAATGCCGAGGAGCCTGGCTGACAGCGCAATGGCCTGCGCGTGGTTGCCGGAGGAGAAGGCGACGACACCGGCCTTGCGCTGCTCTGCGCTGAATTTCGAGAGCGCGTTGAATGCGCCGCGGAACTTGAAGGCGCCCATGCGCTGCAGGTTCTCGCACTTGAAGAAAACCTGAGCGCCAAACGCTTCATCGACGGTCCGCGATGTCATCACCGGCGTCCTGTGGGCGTGGCCCTTGATGCGTTCCGACGCTGCGCAAACGTCGTCGAAGGTGGGGAGGTCGATCATCGCAGTCCTTTGTCGGCCTGTCGTCAAGGCCATGCCACGCTGGCGCCCGCGCCGGAAGTGGATGCCTTGTAGAAAATGCGCCGCGCCACGGTCCGAAAAAAGCGATCGGCACGTGCGTTGGGTAAGCGTAGCGTTTCCCGGCGAATTGGTGGCGGTAAATCTTGGCGAGCGTCGTCGGCCAACATACACAGGCTACAGGCGCGATCCATGGATCCGAACGTCATCGACTTCGCGGAGGGTGTTGCATTCGGGGTCGCCGCTGTCCGATTCAAATTCGACGCAGATCCGTATCTTGCCGCTGCGGGAACGATTCAGGAGGTCGAAAAACCGCTCGCGTTCCGCCGTGTATTCTTCATCATGCAAGTCGTCGAAGGTTATTTTCACCTGGCAGCGCTTTGTGCCGGCGCCTGCCTCGAATAACTCGGTCGGCGGCTCAGTGGTGGTGCGGTACAGCCACTTCACTTTGGTGGCCGGACAAATAATTTGGCTGAGCGATCTCCCCGGCGTCGCAGCCGCAGGGAATAGACACCGCAGTAGTTGCCGTCAGGGATTTACTGGATCAACATGCGGCGCAATAATCCTCAGTGCTCGCGCCATGCGGCGCTTGCCGGTTGTCGATCACACGCATTCGGTCAGGGCAAAGCTGCGCTCGATGTTCCTTTCCTTGCTTCCGATGCGAATCATGAGGCCGCGCCATGTCCTCAGCGCCTGACTCTGAATACAGAAAGAAACGAGATGCGGCGATCCGCACGCTGGATGAAAAGATCGCGGAGCATCTCGCCCATGCCTACCGCACGGGCGAAATCCAGGGTGCGAAGAGTTTCGGCAAGCCGATGGCGGAGTCCGACGGTTGGTCGGAGACGCCAGTCGAGTTCCGGCTGCCATTCAAGATCCTCAAGAACGCCGGCCTGCGTCCCCCCGAGATCGGCGCTTTCCAAAAGCGGGCAGCCCTTCGCGAGCAAGTCGCGGCGTGTACCTGCGAGGCCGAGCGCACCGCGCTGTTGCAGCGATTGAACGAGTACGATCAGTTGATCGCACTGCGTCTGGAAGGCATGCGCGTCAGCGGAAAATTATAGAGATGGAAACGCGCTGAAGCGGCGCCTCGGGGCGCGTCGTTCTTCGGCGCTGCGCCTTACCCGCTCCCGCCCGGTTTCGCGCCAATCAGCCCTTTGGCCTCGTCGGCAATCGTGCGCAGCGAGGCTTCGGCAAAGACGCCCCTGCCAAGCACCCGAATGGCGACGATCATTGCCAACAGCGCTTTTGCCGTGGCGCCCGGATCGAGTTCTTTTGGCATGTCGCCACGCGCCTGACCGACTTCGATACCGCGCCGAAAAAACGCCTCGAGTTCCCTCACGCCCTGAGTGACGATTCCGTTCACTTCTTCGTCGTGACTGTTGATCGCCAGTGCGGTGTTGAACAGGAAGCAGCCCTTGTGTTCCTGATCCGCCACGGTGTTGGCGACCGTGGTGTCGAAAAACGTGGCGATCGCTTTCTTCGGATCGTCCAGCGCTTCCAGCCTGGCCAGGTTGGCATGACGCTCCGCGTCATATTTTCGCAGTGCTCTGACGAACAATTGCCGCTTGCCGCCAAAGGCGTTGTAGAGACTGCCTCGATTGAGTCCCGTTCCGGCAAGCAAGTCCGCAATGGAGGCGGGTTCATAGCCCTTTCGCCAGAAAACCTGCATGGCGCTGTCGAGGGCGGATTCTTCATCGAACGATTTTTCCCAAGGCATTTCTGGTCGATCTCATGTGCGTTGCGTTCTATTCTTTGTAGCACATTACGACCATTCGTTCCAAATCGCGTCGATCGAGTTCGATTCTGCATTGGCGACGTTTTGCCGTCGGCGTCGCTGATTACCGTGTGGCTAAAGGGGAGGAGCGTGTGTTTCAGTGGCGCCAAGCACGTCGACATTCGCAAGAGCGCGATAGAAGTGTTGACCGCACGGTATAAACACGGTTAGTCTAGAACGGTCGGTACAAATACTGCCGTCCGACTTACCGAACCCCACTCAATGGAGACATCGCATGACCGAATTTACCTTGCACACCGAAGACAGCGCGCCTGAAGCCAGTAAGGCCTTGCTTGCCGATTCGAAGAAAGCCTTTGGACGCGTTCCGGGCCTCCACGCTGTCATGGCGGAATCACCGGGACTGCTCCAGGCCTACAAGACGGCACATGAGCTTGTCGTAAACTCCAGCTTCGACAAGGACGAGATCACCGTACTGTGGCAATCGATCAACGTGGAACATGCCTGCCACTATTGCGTGCCCGCCCATACCGGCATTGCGAAAATGATGGGTGTCAGCGACGACATCTCGGATGCACTGCGCAATGAAACGCCGCTGCCAAACGCGCGCCTGGAGGCACTGCGCACCTTTGTCCTGCGCGTGACGCGCGACCGTGGCAACGTAGATGACGCGGCCGTTCAGGCGTTTCTGGACGCCGGATTTACCAAGCGCCAGATTCTCGAGGTCATTCTCGGAGTGTCTCAAAAGGTGATGTCGAACTACACCAACCATCTTGCCAACACGCCGGTGGATGCAGTGATGCAGAAGTTCGATTGGCAAAAGGCCGCTTGAATCGGCTGACGCCCTTGACCTGCTTCAGGCGCGATGCCCGCCGGCGATCGCGCCTGATGCGCCAACTTGACTGTCGGCGCGGCGCAGCAGCGCTTCACGCAGCGCTGCCGAGGCGCGAACCAGGGGCATGTGCCCGCGCAGCAGAATTTGCGTGCTGCGGCGATACGCCGCACTGCGGACCTCGAGCGCGCCGTCGGCAAGCCGGACCTCGACGGCCGCGTCAAGTATTCCCGCGGGGTTCTCGATGCGCACCCCAATCTCGGAAAATTCGCGGCCCGGAGCGCTCACCCCTTGCGCGACGCGGTGCGCGACCGATCCCGGTATGAGCGCCGCAGCGGCGAGGCAGCAGCCGCCCGAGACCGCCATCGAGCCGTGCGCCGTCTGCGGCGTGAAGTAGCGGACCGACAGGTGCCCGCCGGCGCGCGGTGCGCCAACGATGCAGACTTTGGGCACGGTTTCGCTGCCCTCGACCTCTTCACGCGTCATCGCATGGCCGTCGCGGCGTTTGAGCCCCATGCGCAGACCGGCTTCGACCCACACCGCACGCAAGGCCGCCATAAAGCTGGCGTCGGCCTCCAGTGCATCCAGCGGCTCGTGCGCGGTCTTGCCGAACTCCGCGGCATCGGCAATCACCATCGGGACCGCGACGTCCACGCACGAAATACGGTGTCCGCCCACCCGTTCTTCCGCCGCGCCGGTCGGCAGCAACCGGCCGGTCTTGGCGCCGACCGGATCATGAAGAAACAGATCCACCGCCGGGAAGGCGCCGTGTACGCCGGGTATTTCCGCCGCAAGGTAGCTGCCGTCGGCACGCTTCGTCATGCGCGAGGTGGTGACCACGCCGGTGTTGGTGTTGCGTATGTCGATCTCGATCTGCCCTGGGGCTTCTGCATCGATGCGGCCGATGTCCGCTGCCCACAACTGCAGCGCAGCCGACATGTTGCCGCAGTTCACGCTCCAGTCGATCGCGCCGTGATCGCTGGCCAGTTGGGCGAGCGTGCTGACCAGCGCGGGCCCGGCAGCGCCAGACTCGATATCTGCGAAAAAAACTTTGTTGCTGGTGGCCGGGCCCCGCCCAAGACCGGTGATCTGGCGATTGCCCGATACACGCCCTGCCAACGGAACGCCCATCAGATGACGCAGAAGCTCTTCTCGCAATGCCAACTCCTCCGGCGCGAATCGCTCCCAAAGAACGAGTCCTGTCGAGGTGCCGCCGCGCATGTGGTGGACCGGATACTCGAGCGTACCGTCGCGCAGGCGCGGAAGAAATTCGGGCAGTTCGGGGAGGGTGGAAGGCGACATACGCGTATATCCGCGCTCGCTGGCAATCAAAGGAACGAGTTTAGCGTTTTAGCTCCTGCGCGGGTGTTGCGGGGCAGGGCGCTCGCATGAGAATGGAATTGAACCTGGAAACGGCAGTTGGGCGCGCCTGAGTGTGCGGCTGGCGGGTCGTCTGACGAGGCGCGAGGAGGACGCAGGACCGGCCCCTGCTAAGACGAGCAACGCAGTCAGGCGGGCCGCCAGTCGTGCAATCGGGCGTGTAGCGCTCTCACCCAATGAGTGATCGTTGCCGAAGGCGAAATAGTTAATACATACAATAACTTGCCAAGACCGATAAGCGGTCAGCTGCCGTTTTCAGGTTGAATGCTCCCGACGGGCCAGCGCAGATTGCGATCGCCAATCACTCCCCTCGCCCTCCGGGAGAGGGGCCGGGGGTGGGGGCGGGCACGGAGCAAACGAAAAGCGCCCTCAAAAAAGACACACCCAGACGATCACTCTGATTGCGTCGATAGGTGCAGATTCCCATCAGAGCGGGAAAGCGTGGTGCCAAATGGGCTAGGATTGCTGGCACCGTTGAAACATTGGATCGCTGCCGTGGGCCGGCCGTCCCGGTGTCCGGCGCAAATAACCGAGGCCACGCAATGCGTATAGAAGACGACATCAAGCGCATTCAGCAACAAGAAGCGCGCCTGCGTTTCACACGCTTCGACAATGCAACCGCGCTGGCACTTGGCACCCGCCTCGCGGCGCTCGGTGAGAGCCGCGAGGCGACGCTGACAATCGAAATCCGGCTGGTGCGCGAGACGGTCTTTTTCTACACGATGCCTGGCGGGACGCCGGCCAACGCCGATTGGGCGCGGCGCAAACGCAACACCGTCGAGCTGCTGCATCGCAGTTCTTACGGGGTGGGGCGGTCGCTCGTGCTGGAGGGGTCGTCGCTGGCGGAAAAAATGGGTTTGCCGGCACGCGATTATGCCGCTCACGGAGGCTGCTTTCCGATTTGGGTGGACGCGGTCGGTTGCGTCGGCACGGCGACCGTTTCGGGTGCGCCGCAGCGCGTAGATCATGAACTCGTGGTTGCGGCGCTGGCCGAGCTGTGTGGTGTGCCGTTGTGCGAGGTCGCGCTCGATTGACTTCCTGATGATGCAGAATGCGGCGATGGATGCAGTCATCTTCGATTTCGACAACTGCCTATGCCCTGCGACGGCTGTCGGCGAGGCACCCTTCGCGCCCGCGTTTTCAGCGTTGCGCGAGGCGAATCGCGGGTATCTGGAGGAGTCCGTGCTGGAGCGCGCGATTGCCGATTGCTGGCACACGTCGTTCGATGCGGTGGCGGCGCGCTACGATTTCAGCGACGCGATGATCGACGCCGGCAACGCCGCGTTCGGTCGCGTCGAAGCGGCGCCCCCGCTGATCGGCTATGCCGACCTGCACGTCGTGCGCGAACTTCCGCTCAGGCGATTCCTCGTCACGACCGGATTCCGTCGCCTTCAGGAGAGCAAGATTCGCGCGCTTGGCATCGAATCCTGGTTCGAGCGCGTTATCGTCGATGCTATCGACGAGGCCGAACATGCCGGCAAACAGGCCATTTTTGAAACGATTTTGATGGATGAAAATTTGTCGGCCGAAAACGTCCTCGTCGTCGGCGACAACCCGGTATCCGAACTCGCCGCCGGCCGCAATCTTGGCATGGTGACTGTGCAGACCTTGCGTCCGGGCGTGACCCGCTGGCCCGGCGCAAGCCACCACATTGAATCCCTCGACGAACTTTGGTCGCTCATCGGTCCAGCACCCACGGCGATGGCATGAGTATCAATGTCACAGAGTTCGGGCCGACGCGCAGGGGCTGCGCCCAAAGACGACTCGCGTAATTCATGTTCTTCGTTGTCGTCCCGGCGCAGGCCGGGACCCAGTTCGCGGGCCAAATATCTAGCGCCGTGCGATCAGCCTCACCGAGGGGTCGCGAACCGAGTTCTACGCGCGCCCTTTGGATGGGTCGAGGTATTCCGAGGCGCAATCGAACTATGCCTTGCGCAATTCACGGCGCAAACCCCAATGATTGTCAGGCCCGTCTGACGGCGTGGCCGGCACCTACGCGGGCTGCGCCATCGCCGGTACGGCGGCGAAGGCGACGTCGTGGCGTAGCAGCACTTCCTTTCCGCGCACGGTGAGGTCGGTGGTGAAGTTGAATTGCAGGCGCGGATCGATCGGGTAGGCCTTGAGCCGGTAGTGCGTGCCAAACGGCTTTTCGTGCACGATCACGGCGATCGGTTCATTGAGCTTGAGGTAGGGGCTGGTCAGGGCAACGTCGTGGAGCAGCCGTCTCACCTCTCGCGCGTCGTGTTGCGGCTCGAGATAGAAGTCTGCGATGCACATCAGCCGGGTGCTGCCGTCGTTGCTGTTGTAGATCAGCTCGGTCCACAGTTTGAGATGCGGGATCACCACCACGGTGTCGTCGGGCGTGACGATCTCGGCCGCGCGCATGCCGATGGCGCGCACTTCGCCGTAGGCACCCTCCACCTCGATCCAGTCGCCCTGGCGGTAGGGCCGCTCGAACAGCGTGACGATGCCGGCAATGAGGCTGCTGGCGTAGTCCTTGAAGGCAAAGCCGAGCGCGAGGCCGACCGCACCCAGCAAGGCGACGAGGTTCTCGAACGAGGGCTCGATGACGCGCGGCACGATGAGCGCGATGCCAAGCACAATCAGGATCAGCCGGATCAGCGGCTCGCCGGCCAGGGTATACAGGCGGGTGCGGCTACCGAGGCGTTTCTGAAGCCAGCCCACGCCTTGACGGGTGGCGTAGATCAGCAGCCAGACAAGCGCCACGATCAGCACGATTTCCAGCGCGGCGTCGGTGGTGAACTTGCCAAGTAGCTCGCGGATTTTCGTTCCGTCCACTTTGCGTCCCTCAGAAATCGTCCACGAGGAAATCCCCGTCTCGGAGGAAGTCGCGTACCGCCGGATACCCTAGTGCGCCGACGTGCCAGTGGCCATCGCGCTGCTCGACCAGGTGGGCGTCCTCGAGCAGATGCAAAATCTCGCTCTGGTGCATTTCCGACATCGGCAGCAATTCGGCCAGCACCTGGGCGTCGACGCCGTTATGCAGCAACAAGGCGTGCAGCACGAAAGCGTGCTCGTGCCGGGCCTCGGGGGGCAAGGTCGGCAGCTCGAGTTGATGCCATGGCGTCACCCAGAAGGTGTCGGTATCAGCCATCTCCTCGTCATCGGCCTGCGCGTCTCCTTCACTGACGGGGCGATTGCGCAGGCTGTGGCGCCACGTCGCATGGGCCACACCGACAATGCCCCGGCTGCGTGCGGCCACGGATTCCAGGATGACGTCTACCGCCGGGTCGGCGTCGTCGTCGGCGGTGCGCAAGACCAGACTACCGTCGTAGGCGTTGGCGAAGCGAATGCGGCGCCCGTTGGCGGTGGTGCTGATCGAACCGAGCAGCTGATCGAGACCGTCGGCGTCGAGCGCCTGCAGGCTCAGCGCGCGCGGCAGGCGGCCGCGCCAGACGTGGCGGAGGAAGGCCCAGCCCCAACTATCGCAGCCGATCAGGCCGCGACCGAAGCGTCCGGCATAGGCTTCGTCGATGAAGCGGCGAACAAGGTCGAGTCCGAGGGAATGCCGCAAATACGCGCGTTCGAGGCACGGCAGAACCCACTCACCGCCGTCGCGCGCGATCGCCTCGAGCCAGCGTTCGTCGCCCGACAGGATCTGCGCGGGCGTCGGCGGCGCGATCACGCGCCAGCCCGCGTCTTCCGCCCATGCCTCAAGCGTCGATGCCAGCCGCGAATATGGCGGGCCGACGACGAAGCGCACAGGCTCGTCGGCGGGGTTTGTGTCCATCCAGTGGCGTAGCGCGTCGCCGAGGGCGGCAGCCTCCCCGCTCACCTCGGGTTGCGGTGCAATGCGCTCGAGTTCGGCTGGCGGCGGCGCCTCGGCGTTGCGCAGGCGCTCGATGAGCGCATTGGCGTCGTCTTCTTCCTTGCGCAAGCGACGCAGCAGCTTGCGCCACCACCCGTGCGCGGTTTCGGTCGCCGGGTCGGCCGGAACTTGGTAGTCCTTCCACGGCACGAAGCGCCACAGGTCCGTCGCCTCGGATGATGCGTTCATGATCAGGACGCTTTGGCCGGGAAACGGCAGTTGGACGCGCCCGGGTGTGCGCGTGGTCGGTCGTCACTATCAAAGGCGAAATAGTCAATACACACAATAACTTGGCAAGCGCGATAAGCGGTCAACAGTCCCGTTCAGATTCAGGGGGTGATGTTGCCAACATGCCTTTCGACGCGAACAAAATCAAGCGGCGCTGCGAGCGCATTAACTTTTTTTATCCGATTGGCATGATTCTGCAGCGCTTCGGCGTGGCGCAAACGCTCTCGGGCCGTGCCAGCACAAAGTCCATTGGCACGCGCGCCGCAAGCGCCTAACTTTGCACCGCCGATTCGCGCGGCTTAGCCGGACTCACGCGTGGTTTTCCTTTCCGCTTCACATTTATTCGGCTTTCCGATTGACGAGCCGACCGTTCGAAACTGCTAGAGTTGATTCACCACCTAGAGTCCGCGAGAGCGGTCAGACCGGCGCGACGACAGCGCGGCCTCAATAGAAAAAGGACGCTGACATGGAACAGGTTGATCTGAATCCCAGCCTCATTTTCGACAAACTCGACGCTTGGCTGGACGGTTTTTTCCGGCTGTTGCCGAACATCGCCTTTGGCATCGTCGTTTTCCTTATTTTTTGGGCGATCGGGATTGGGGTCGAAAAGTTGATTCGACGCATGGCGGTGCGGCGGGGCCGGGAAAGCCTCGGCGAAGTGGGCGGTGCGCTCACCCGCTGGGCGATATTCATTGTTGGTTTCATGCTCGCCATCACCATCATCGCGCCAACGATTTCGCCGGGTGATCTGTTTGCCGGCCTGGGGGTCAGCTCGGTCGCCATCGGTTTCGCGTTCAAAGATATTCTCCAGAACATGCTGGCCGGCATCCTGATTCTGCTGCGTCAACCGTTCGAGGTGGGCGATCAGATCGTCTCGGGCGGGCATGAGGGCACCGTCGAAAAGATCGAGACGCGTGCGACGCTGGTCAAGACCTACGACGGCCGCCGGGTGGTCATTCCAAACTCGGAGATTTATACCAACAGCGTGGTGGTCAACACGGCGTTCGATTCACGCCGCTCGGAATACGACATCGGTGTCGGCTGCAATGACAACTGGAATCGGGCGCGCGAACTCATGGTCGAGGCCTGCAGCAAGGTCGATGGCGTGCTCGCCGAACCGGCGCCGGAAACCATCCCCATCGCGCTGGGAGACTTCGCCAACATCATTCGCTTGAGGTGGTGGACGAAGTCGGACCGGGCCACGCAAATCCATACCTTTGGAGAAGTGCTTCAAGCGGTGTATCTGCGACTGGACGAAGAGGGAATCGACATGCCATATCCGACGCATGTGCAGCTCTTCCATGACCAGACCGAGGAAACCGACGGCGACCGTGCAAAGCAGCGCGAGGGATGGCCTGCCGGAAAAGGCGAGGTACCGAAGACACGCAGGATCGCCGACGCGATCTCGGAAGGGTCGTCCTCCGCCACGTAATACCCCAGCACTTGCAGCGCACGCTGTCGCCAGCCCCGCAGTGCAACCGGAGCCGGCGGGTTGACCGCTCAGAGAATGACGGTGATTTCTTCGCGTCGGATCAACTCCGATTCGAACTGCAGCGCATCGGAGCCCAGCGCATCCTTGGCGCTGAGGAGACCCAGCGGGCGGCCGTGCTCATCGACCACCGGGACATGACGAAAACCGCCTTCGTACATCATGTGCAAGGCGTGACCAAAGGGTTTGTCGGGTGAAATAGATTGGGGGTCGGGTGTCATGATCGCCTTGACGGTGATCGTTTCCGGATCTTTCTTTGCAGCAACGACGCCGAACACGATGTCACGCTCGGTGCAAATGCCAAGAAGGTGATCGCGGTGAGGGTCGGTCACCAGCACGGCACTGGTGTGATGACGCTTCATCAACTCGGCGACTCGGCGCACATGTGTTTCGCCAGAGACGGTGACGCAGTCCTGACCTTCGATGACGACGTGTACTGGACGGGTGGGCATGATATGCCTCCTTGTGATGTTGCGGGATGGGACCGGGTTGCGATCGCCATCCGGGAGTGGCCGATGTCCCTGGCAGACGGCTGGCGCATGGCGGGACCTGACAATGGGCCGGCAGGCGGGACCGTGGTGCTTGCGTCAGGAGGCTGCCCGACACGGCCGGGCGGTTGTGCGAGCGTCAAGCCTGCTTTGGTGCGCGGATCGGTGGAAGAGCCGGTGCGCGCCTTTCGACGTGCACAGTCCCTGCTCGATCTTTGCAAGCGGACGGCGAGGCAATGACGAGCGCGTACTAATTATAGGCCGTCGTGAAAAAAGTCAAGCGCTGTATCGAAATGGTGATCGATGCGGCCCCGCGCGTTGCTCGCTCACCGGCGCCGCGCGCCCCGGTCGATGATCAGGGTCTGCCGTTAACGTCTTGCGTTGTCGGAGCTTGCGAGCCTGTCCTACACTGTGGCCTCGTGCTTGCTTGTCCGAAGGCACCCGCCGGCGAGCGACTACCGTTCCTCACGCGAACACCGATCCGGAGCACACATGGAACTTGGTGCATTTTCAATCAGCCTGGCCGTCAAGGACATCGAAGTCTCGCGCGCCTTTTATGAGAAGTTCGGCTTCACGGTATGCGGCGGCGATGCTGCGCAGAAATGGCTGATTCTGAAGAGCGGCGATCATGTCATCGGACTGTTTCAGGGAATGTTCGAGAAGAACACCCTGACCTTCAACCCAGGCTGGGACAGCGATGCGAAACCGCTCGATACGTTTACCGACGTGCGCGACCTGCAGCGTGAATTGAAAGAAAAGGGCGTCCAGTTTGTCGCCGAAGCGGACGAGACGAGCACCGGGCCAGCGAGTTTTATCGCGCTCGACCCGGACGGGAACCCGATTCTGGTCGATCAGCACGTCTGACATT
>CBDULG010000048.1:0-14172 GCA_965367985.1 uncultured Rhodocyclaceae bacterium | reverse complement strand
CCGCCCGCCGCCGTCTCAACGCCGAGCACCCGGTCGAAGTGGTGGGCGGCCAGCTGCGCGACATGATGCCGTGGATCAAGAAGAACAAGCTGGTCGACCAGTCGAAGAACTGACCGACACGGTGCCAAGCAAGGCCGGAAGTCGTCTCAGGATGACTTCCGGCCTTTTTTCGCCCTCTCGCTGCGTCTCAGTGCCTTGTTGTTGCACCTGCTGTATTTCCGCTCGCAGCCGCGCGGCAATCAATCCCGCCGCCCACTGCGGTAGAATCCGCCGATCCCTCACGAGTGCAGGATTTCCAGAACGTCCATGGCCGATAAGCCCACGAGCACGCCCCTGATCGACACGCGCAAGCGCCGCCGCGGCATTTACATCCTGCCCAACCTGTTTACCACGGCGGCGCTTTTTGCCGGCTTCTACGCGATCGTGCAAGCCATGAACGACCGCTTCGAGCACGCTGCGGTCGCCATCTTCATCGCGATGATTCTGGACGGACTGGATGGCCGCGTGGCGCGCATTACGCATACCCAGAGTGAATTCGGTGCGGAATACGATTCGCTCTCGGACATGGTGTCGTTCGGCGCCGCGCCGGCGCTGGTCAGCTACGAATGGGCGTTGCGCGATCTGGGCAAGTTCGGCTGGATCGCCGCCTTCATTTATTGCGCGGGCGCCGCGCTGCGCCTGGCACGCTTCAATACCAACATCGATGTTGTCGACAAACGCTTCTTCCAGGGGCTTCCCAGCCCGGCGGCGGCGGCGCTGGTCGCGGGCCTCGTATGGGTCGGAATCGACAACGGCTTTTCAGGCAGCGAGCTGCACTGGGTCGCCGCCTCTCTGACCATCTTTGCCGGGCTCACCATGGTCAGCAATGTCCCTTACTACAGTGGCAAGGAAATCAACCTGCGCCGCACCGTGCCGTTCTTCGTCGTGCTGGGCATCGTGCTCGGCTTTGCGCTGGTGTCAATCGATCCGGCTTCGGTGCTGTTCATGCTCTTCCTCGCCTACGCGGCGTCCGGCTATGTCATGCTCGTCATGCGCCGCCTCGGCAAACGCGTGCCGGGCGACAACCAAGTGGAAACGAACGATTCCGACTGACAGGCTTGTCACAGCATGTCGTTTCAGCCTATATTCGCTTTCATGAACGTCTCCGAGCATCGCCTTTCCCGCATTTTGCGCCGCGCCCAGCCGCTCGCGCTGTGGCTGCTCGGTCCGCTGCTGCGCCCCGCGCGCTAATCAGAACACCCCCCTCCCCCGTATTTGTCGTTCCGTGCTGCCTTCACAGGCCGCCGGCGTTCCCATGTCCATTTCCGTTGAGAATCCCGACAGGAGTTCATCATGCAAGATCAGTTGATCATTTTCGACACCACGTTGCGCGACGGCGAGCAAAGCCCCGGCGCCTCGATGACGCGCGAGGAAAAGATGCGCATTGCGCGCCAGCTCGAGCGCCTGCGCGTCGACGTAATCGAGGCCGGCTTTGCCGCGGCGTCGAACGGCGATTTCGAATCGGTCAAGGCGATTGCCGAGACCATCAAGGAATCGACCGTCTGCTCGCTGGCCCGCGCCAACGAGAACGATGTGCGGCGCGCGGGTGAAGCGATTACCCCGGCGGCTCGCGGGCGCATCCACACCTTCATCGCCACCAGCCCGATTCACATGGAAAAGAAGCTGCGCATGACGCCCGACCAGGTCGTCGAAGCGGCCGTCAAGGCGGTGCGCCAGGCGCGCGAGTACACCGATGACGTCGAGTTTTCGGCAGAGGATGCGGTGCGCTCGGAAATCGACTTTCTCTGCCGTATTTTTCAGGCAACGATCGAGGCGGGTGCGACGACCATCAACGTCCCGGATACTGTCGGCTACAGCATTCCGTCGGTATGGGGCGAGCGCATGCGCACGCTGATCGAACGCGTTCCGGGCGCCCGGGATGTCATCTGGTCTACCCACTGCCACAACGATCTGGGCATGGCAGTGGCCAACTCGCTCGCCGCCGTGCAGGCCGGCGCGCGACAGGTCGAGTGCACCATCAACGGCCTCGGCGAACGCGCCGGCAATGCCTCGCTCGAGGAGGTGGTGATGGCGGTGCGCACGCGTCGCGACCTGTTCGAATGCGACACCCGCATCGACACCACGCAGATCGTGCCGACGTCCAAACTGGTGTCCGGCATCACCGGCTTTGCGGTGCAGCCGAACAAGGCGATCGTCGGCGCAAATGCGTTTTCGCATGAGTCGGGCATCCACCAGGACGGCGTACTGAAGCACCGCGAAACCTACGAAATCATGCGCGCTGAAGATGTCGGCTGGGGCGCCAACAAGCTTGTCCTCGGTAAATTGAGCGGACGCAACGCCTTCCGCAGCCGCTTGCTCGAACTGGGCATCGACATCGAATCGGAAGCACACTTGAATCAGGCGTTTTCACGCTTCAAGGAACTCGCCGACAAGAAGCACGAGATCTTCGATGAAGATCTGCAGGCACTCATGTCTGACGAGACAGTGACCCCAGAACATGAGCACTATCGGCTGATCTCCACACGCTTCCATTCGGAAACCGGCGAAACCCCCAGCGCGCAGCTTACGCTGGCCGTCGGTGACACCGAGACCCGCACCGACGGCACCGGCTCGGGACCGGTCGATGCGGTGTTCAAGGCGATCGAACATGTGGCGAAGAGCGGCACCGAATTATTGTTGTATTCGGTCAATGCGATCACCACCGGCACCGACGCGCAGGGCGAAGTCACGGTGCGCCTGGCGCGCAACGGGAAGGTGGTCAATGGCCAAGGCGCCGATACCGACATCATTGTCGCCTCGGCCAAGGCCTACCTCAACGCGCTCAACAAGCTGCACAGCAAATTCGAAAGACTGAACCCGCAGTTGTAGCCGACCGGCGCGGCTACCCCGCCTTGCGCTGCCGTGATGGCGCCGTGAGGCGGGCGTAGAGCACGAGCGTGGTGAACACGGCTACCGTCAGCGCGATTTCGATGCGCGCATAAAGCGCCACGCCGTTCGGATCGTTGGCGCGAATGACGCCTTCGACGAAATAGAGCAGGACGAACATGCACGCCCACTGGTAGGTGTAGCGCCGGCCGTGAAGAATGCCAAACAGGGGCAGCAGCAACGGAAGCGCCTTCAGCGTCAGCCACGAACCGCCCGGCCTGAGCGGCGCCAGCCAGCCCTCCCAGGCCAGACACAGCAAGATCAGCGCGCACCACAGCACCGAGGTGATCACGCGCAGTCGCTGTTCGGTCATCGCGCCGCCTCCAGCGCGAGCGCCGCGCGTGCCAGCCGTTCGCCCTGCGCCAGCGCCAGTTCTCGCTCGTCTTCGCTCAACTGCGGGTCGCCATCGGCGCCCGATACATGCGATGGGCCATACGGTGTGCCGCCCGAGCGCGTGCTCGACAAGCGGCTCTCGGTATAGGGCAGGCCGAGAAGCAGCATGCCGTGGTGCATCAAAGGCAGCATCATGCTGATCAGCGTGGTCTCCTGCCCGCCGTGATGGCTGCCGGTCGAGGTAAACACGCACGCCGGCTTGCCCGCCAGCGTGCCGTTGACCCACGGCCCGACGGTGCCGTCGAGAAAATATTTCATCGCTGCCGCCATATTGCCAAAGCGGGTCGGGCTGCCCATCGCCACGCCAATGCATTCTTCCAGATCCGCCAACTCCGCGTAGGGGGGTCCATCGTCCGGAATGCTGTCCTCGCTGGCCTCACACACCGTGCTGACAGCAGGCACGGTGCGCAGCCGCGCGGCCACGCCGTTGACCCGCTCGATGCCACGCGCCACGCACTCGGCGAGTGCCTTCACGGAACCCTTGCGGCTGTAATAGAGCACAAGCACTTCTTTCATGGAATCGCCCATTGGATAGAATGGCAAGGATTATAGCCAAGGCCGTCCTGGCCCCGCGTTCATGCCCTTTGAGCACATCCGCGAATTTCTCAGTCTGCTCGGCCACCGTTTTGTCGATACGCGCTGTCCGCAAACCGCCGGCAGCCTGACCTTCACCACGCTGCTCGCGTTGGTGCCATTGCTGACCGTGGCCATCGCGGTGTTCAGCAACTTCCCCGCCTTTGGCTATCTCGGAGAGGCCCTGCGCGATTTTCTTCTCGACAACCTGTTGCCCGAAACCGCGGGGCGGATCATCGCCGCGTACGCGATCCAGTTCAGCGAGCAGGCCGGTAACCTTACGCTGATTGGCTCCGTCGTGCTCATCGTCACCGCGCTCATGTTGATGTTCACGATTGATGGCGCGCTCAATACGATCTGGGGCGTGCCCCGTCCACGCTCGCTGATTGCGCGCATCACGATCTACTGGGTCGTGCTCACGCTCGGCCCCCTGGTGCTCGGCGCCAGCGTGGCCGCCACCAGCTACCTCATCAGCACCTCACTGGGTTTGGTCAATGATCCGCCCTGGCTGCGCCTCATTCTCTTTCGCACGCTGCCGGTAATCCTGCTCGGTCTGCTGTTTGCGTTTCTCTTCTTCAGCATCCCCAACCGCCGGGTGAACCTGTGGCATGCATTGATCGGCGGATTTGCCGCGGCGCTGCTTTTCGTGGCGATGCAACGCGCGCTCGGTTTCTACTTCGCGCGTTTTCCGACCTACGCACTGATCTACGGCACCTTCGCCACCTTACCTATCTTTCTGCTGTGGCTGTATTTGTCATGGGTCGCACTGCTGCTCGGCGCCATTCTCGCCGCCACCATTCCGGCGTATCTGTCGCACATCCGCGCCCTGCCGACGTTTCCGGGTTCGGCGGCTTACGGCGCCCTGCTCGTGCTGCGTCACCTTGCCGAGGCCCAGCGCGCTGGCGTCACCAGCGATACCGATGCGCTGTTCAGCGCGGCGCGCCAAACACCGACAAGCGGTGGTGCGCTTCTCGAGACGATGCTGGAGGCAGGCTGGATCGCGCATTCGGAAACCGACAACTGGCTGCTGGCGCGCCGCATTGATGACATTGGAGTCGCCGAGGTGCTCAAGCGATTTGCCGTTTCGCCCGCGAAAATCGGCGCGCTCGGTGACGATCCGCTGGCCGTCGACGCGGCGGCACTGCTAGAGCGCGCGCTCCAGTTCGTCGACATGCCGGTATCGCAACTATTTGCCGGCAGCGCCGAGCATCACACTGGATAGGGATCGTATTCGAACTGGAACAGCTCAATGCTGGCGGTCTGCATGTCAAGGCTCAGCAGGCGACCTTGCGCGACGTACAAGCGCTCGCCTTCGTGAACCATCAGGAAGCGCCGAGAACGGTAGGCGCCTGCCGGCGCAATGATCGCCTGGTGCCGGCGGATTCCGGCAAGCGGCGGCAGGACCAGCGCCGACAACATCTCACCGGGGCCATCGCCTCCTCGGAATCCGATTCGCACCGGGGTCGCCGCGGTGCTGACGATCTGCAGCCCCAATTCAACCTGGGTGGGTGAATCCGACCGCACCCAGCGCACCACGCACACCGCCCAAGGCTCGTCCGGCTCGGCACGCAGGGCGAGCACCATGCCCGCCGACAACGAGCCGGGATCGGCCTCCACGCTCATGATCGCGAATCCGCCCGGGCTCTCGTTTACCACCCGCCAATCGACGATGTGCACCGCCGCTTCGCCGGCATGTTTCATGCGCCACACGGCGCGCAGTCCGACACACACCTGTACGTCGTACTGCGATCGACGACGCACCTGTTCACGCCGCGGTGGCATGGCCCAACGCTCACGCAAGCAGCGCAACAGCTTGGAAATATCGGCGGGCGAAAGACCCGCGGGCATATCGGGCAGGTCGTCGCCTTCGGGCAGCACATCATCGCCGGCAGCGAGCGCGCGCTCGAGGCTTTCGAGATGACCGGTGGCCGCGCGCGCAAGCTCGGCCGCGGAGAAATAGAGCATGCCGTCGACCGGCGGCGGCGCGCGCCGCACCATGGCCACCGGGCCGTCGTCCTGCGCCGGATCGATCCAGTAGTCCCAGGTTTCGATGTCGCCGCGCGGCTGCGCGGACAATTCTGCACGCCATGCGCACTGTTCGAGATAACGCACCGTCCAGTCCAACTCGCGCGCGGTGAGCGCCTCTGGCTGCGCGGCCGACAGCGCGAGTAAGCGCTTGTACGCGCCCTGCACCGGTCCGCGCGGCAGCGCCGCGGACAACTTGGTAGCGCGCGCTTCGGTATTGGTGACATGAAAGATGCGGTGGGCTTCACTCCACAACCCGGCACGCGCCGTGGCGCCCTTCATGCCCGCCAGCCACAGCGCATCCGACAGCAATCCAAGTGCCTGCTGGGCAAGTGCCTCCGGACCACGTGGTTGAGGCAACGCCCCAGCTGCCGCGCCAGCGATGACTTTTGCATAACCGCTGGCAAGGGTCAGCGATATCAACTCAAGCCTTGTGGTTGCGATATATAGGTCTTCGGGCAGCGGCAATGCCCGTCCGACCAGCCGCGGCACGAGCATCTCGCGCGCGTCGAGCGCACGCGCCAGGAACATGTCGAGGGCGCGCTGCGACTGGCTCACGGGCAGATCCGCCGACAGCAGCGTGTCCAGCATACCGGCGAGTTGCGGCAGATCGAGCATGGGATCGGCAGACGGCTCGGTGGCGAGCCACGCGAATATCGGCGCGGCTCGCTCGGCGTCGTCAGCGCGGGGCGAATCCGACAGGGATTTGAGACGCGTCATCGATTCATCAACAACCCGCTGAGTGAATCACAATCGCTTTCTGGCACAATGCCGAAGCTGGCCGCAACGCGGTATCTCGCGGCCAACGATCGTACGAACAAGCATTACTTTCCCACCGACTGCGGCCCCATGCAATCATCTTCGCTCGATTCGCGCACTGACAAAGCCATTGATCCAGCCAAAAGGCTGATCGTCGCCCTCGACCTGCCCGACCCCACCGAGGCGCGCACACTCGTCGACGCCCTCGGCGACACCGTCGGCTTCTACAAGATCGGCATGGAACTGTTCATGGCCGGTGGATACTTCGAACTGCTCGACTGGCTGCTGGCGCGAGACAAGCAGGTCTTCGTCGATCTCAAGTTCTTCGATGTGCCCGAGACCGTACGCAGGGCGATCCGTGCCCTCTCGGGCCGGGGCGCGACGCTGGCGACCATTCACGGCAACCAGTCGATGATGGAAGCGGCGGTGATCGACAAGGGCGACCTCAAGGTACTGGCGGTGACCGCGTTGACCAGCCTCGATCAGGGCGACCTCGACGATCTCGGCTTCAAGTGCAATATTGAGCAACTGGTGCTCTCGCGTGCACGCCGGGCGCTGGAAACCGGCGTCGACGGTATCGTCTCGTCGGGCCTCGAAGTGCCGATGATCCGCCGCGAACTGGGGGAGCGCCTGATCGTCGTCACACCCGGCATCCGCCCGGTACTCAATCGGCCGAGCGACGACCAGAAGCGCACGCTCGACGTCGCCCAGGCGTTTCGCAATGGTGCCGATTACATTGTTGTCGGCCGGCCGATCCGCAACGCCGCGAACCCGGCAGAAGCAGCTTCGGATATCCAGCGCACGATCGCCGGCATCTTCCCCGACTGACCCCAGACTATTGTTTTTTCGGGGTTAATCGCCTATTATTTCGCCCTTTTCGATTCATATTTCAGGACCACACCGAGATGGTTGTTATTCGCCTTGCACGCAGCGGCGCCAAAAAGCGTCCCTTCTACAATATCGTTGCCGCCGATTCGCGCAACCGGCGGGATGGCCGCTTCATTGAACGCGTCGGTTTCTACAATCCGATGGCCAAGGAACAGGAAAAAGGCCTGGTCATCGATAACGATCGCCTGAGCTACTGGAAGCAAAACGGCGCCCAGTTCTCTCCCACCGTCGTTCGTCTGGTCAAGCAGGCTGCCAAGGCCGCCGCCTGAGGCGTCCGTTTGCGGAGCACCTGGTGATCGTCATGGGGCGCATTGGCGCCCCTTTTGGCATTCAGGGATGGGTAAAACTGCATCCGTTCGGCGACGATCCGCTCGCATGGGAAACGATGCCGCGCTGGTGGCTGTGCGCGAATGACCGCGCACCCGACGCCCAATGGCGCACTTTGGCATTGCGTGCCTGCCGCCTGCAGGGCAAGAACCTGATCGCCGCGTTCGAGGGTATCAGCGATCGTACTGCGGCAGAAGCGCTCAGGGGCCAGTTCTTCGGCGCACCGCGCGATGCCATGCCGGCGCCCGCGGAAGACGAATACTATTGGGGCGACCTCATTGGCCTTCGGGTCGAGAACGCCGATGGTGAGCCGCTCGGCGAGGTCGTCGCGCTGATGTCGACCGGCGCGCATGATGTCCTGCAAGTCAAGGATGGCGACATCGAACGCCTCATTCCCTTCGTGCCGGCCTACGTCAACGATGTCGACACCACGACCGGCCGGATCACCGTGACCTGGGAAAAGGACTGGTAGGTGTGCTCGCGCACAACACCATGCAATCGGACCCATCAAGATGACGCCGACACCTCCCGCCCGCCGCTTCGACGTGATCACGCTGTTTCCCGAGATGTTCTCGGCGCTCACCGGCAGTGGCATCAGCCGGCGCGCGTTCGACCGCGGCGTATGTGCGTTGCATTGCTGGAATCCGCGAGATTTCACCACGGACGCCCACCGCACGGTCGATGACCGGCCGTACGGTGGCGGGCCTGGCATGGTGATGCTGGGCGCGCCGCTCGCTGACGCAATCGACGCCGCCAAATCGGCGCAGCGCCGGACCGGCGGGACGCGCGGCCCGGTGATCTACCTGTCGCCGCAGGGCCGAACGCTCGACCATGCCAAAGTCATGGCGGTATCGACAGCCCCGGCACTCACGCTGCTGTGCGGCCGCTATGAAGGCGTTGACGAGCGACTGATCGAAGCGCGGGTCGATGAGGAAATTTCGCTGGGCGACTTCGTGCTTTCGGGCGGCGAATTGCCAGCGATGGTTTTGCTCGATGCGATCATCCGCCAGTTGCCCGGCGTACTGAATGATGCCGATTCGGCCGTCGAGGAATCCTTTGTCGACGGTCTGCTCGACTGCCCGCATTACACGCGACCCGAAGTCGATAGCGACGGCAACAGCGTGCCGGACGTGCTTTTGTCCGGAGATCATGCGAGAATCGCGCGCTGGCGCCGCAAGATGGCGCTTGGAAAGACTTGGCTGCAACGCCCCGACCTGCTCGCGAGGCGGGTTCTCAGCGGCGAAGAAACGGAGTTGCTTGAAGCGTTCAAGCGGGAATCGGCGTCATCGGCGCCGAGAATTCGCAAGTGAGCTTCGAGATGAGTTCCAAATGAAAAATGCATGCAACAGGTGGCGACCTGCTCTGCATGAAAGGCCACAGGCCATAATGACAATCCAGGAGTAACGCAATGAATTTGATTGGCCAACTCGAGCAGGAAGAAATTGCTCGCCTGACCGAAAACAAAACCGTCCCCGATTTCTCCCCCGGCGACACCGTCGTCGTGCAGGTGAAAGTCAAGGAAGGGACACGCGAGCGTTTGCAGGCGTACGAAGGGGTGGTGATTGCCAAGCGCAATCGCGGCCTGAATTCGTCGTTTATCGTCCGCAAGATTTCTTCCGGAGAAGGCGTCGAGCGCACGTTTCAGTTGTACTCACCGCTGGTCGCCAGCATCGAAGTGAAGCGCCGCGGCGACGTACGCCGCGCCAAGCTCTACTATCTGCGCGGCCGCACCGGCAAGGCGGCGCGCATCAAGGAAAAGCTGGTGCGCAAGTAAGCGGTTTCGGCGCACCAACGAAAACGGGACCCCCAGGGGTCCCGTTCTTGTTGGTTTCACGCGCGCGGTTTCAGCGCCGCTCGACCCAGTACAGCATACCGGCCGCAGCCAACAGGAAAAGCACGCTGGGCGCCAGTGCGGCGACTGGCGCCGGCCAGGCGTTGATCACCCCCAAATTCGAAAAGAGTCCGTTGAGCAGGTGAAAAGTGACACCGAGCATGATGCCGGCAAACACCTTGACGCTCACCCCGCCCATGCGGTCGTGGCTGTAGCCGAATGGCAGGGCAAGCGCCATCATCACCAGCGCGGCAAACGGATAAACAAGCTTTTTCCACAGCGCGATCTCGTAGCGGTCGGTCTTCTGGTTGTTTTCCTTCAGGTGGCGCAAATAGGTGTATAGGGTCGTGGCCCGCATGCGCTCGGGCGACACCATCAACACACTGAGCACCTCCGGCGTCAGATCCGACTTCCAGTTGAGCGAAGCGAGTTGCTCGATGCGCGTTCGATGGCTTTCGAATACGGTCTGCGCAATGTCGCTCATCCGCCAGCCGTGTCCCGGCTCGTATTCGCCGCGCTGTGCGTAGCTGATCGTGCGCAAGGCGTGCGCGTCGTCGAACTCATAGATGCGCACGCCCTGCATGGTGCGTTCCGGGGTGAGCACCTTGACGTTGATGAAGCGCCGCCCGTCTCGCACCCACAGCCCGGACTGCAACTCGTTCGAGACAGTATTGCCGCGCGCGGTGAGCCGCCACTGTTGGGCCGCCTTTTCTGCCGGCGGTGCAATGTATTCGCCGAACACGAAGGTCATCACAACGAACAGCACGCCGATCAGCGACAGCACGCCGAGCAGTCTGGCGGTGGACAAGCCCGACGCGCGCATTACGGTGATTTCGGAGTGGCGCGCGAGGGTTGTGAGCGCATACAGCGAGCCGATCAGCACGGCGATCGGCATCAATTCATACACGCGCCCCGGAATGAGGAGAATTACGTACACCAGCGCGTGGTGCAGCTCGTAGCCCCCTCTGCCGATGTTGTCCAGTTCGTTGACGAAATCGAAGAAGGCGAACAGGCCGAGAAAGGCCAGCAGCACCATCAACGTGGCGCGAATCACCTCGCCGGCAAGGTAGCGCCGCAGCGTCCGCACTAGGCGGCCCTCCGCCGCCAGATCGAATAGATCGACAGCCGACGATAGAATAGCGCCACGAGCACTGCCACCATCACCACGTGTGGTGCGAGCACGCCGATGAAAAAGCCGACCTTGCCCTGGGCGATCCATGCCTGGCTCACGCTAATCGCGTTGCTATAGACGAGGTAGGTCAGAATGGCGAGCACGAGATTGTTGGTGCGCCCCGCGCGCGGGTTGACGAACGAAAGCGGAATTGCCAGCAGCGACAAAATCAGCGCGGACATCGGCAGCCCGATGCGCGACGCCAATTCGCCGCGAAACGCCGGACTTGGGTCGGAGAGCAGATCGGTCATGGACACCATACGGGTTCGCAAGGGCACGTCGCCCGGGGCCTGGGTATTGAGCCGCACCGAATAGCGATCGAACTGCATGACCTGGTAGTCCGGCGAGCCGGGCGTGCCCTCGTAACGGCGGCCACGCTCGAGCACCACGAAGCGCAACCCCTCGCGCGTTTCCACGAAGCCCTCTTCGGCCACCATCACGCCGAGCTTTCCACCCTGCACCGAACTGACGAATACGTTGCGCACCCGGCCCTCCGCGCCAGCTCCCACCTCGACGAAGAACACCCGGTCAGCGCCGGATGATTCGCGGAAAACACCGGGCGCAACACGCGCCGCGTCGTCCTGACTGCTCAGACGTTCGCGGTATTCGACACTCTTCAACTGCGCCCACGGGGCCAGCACGAAGGAAATGCCGGCGATCACGAGCACCATTGGCACTGCAAAGCGCAGCACGGGCGACACCCAGCGCGTCAGCGGAACGCCGGCCGAAAACCACACAACCATTTCCGAATCACGGTAGCTGCGTGACAGCGACATCAGCACCGCGATGAACACGGTGAGCGAGAGGACGATCGGCAACTGCGCAACCGCGCCGAAGCCGATCAGCGCCAGCACCGCATCGGAGGGCACGCTCCCACCCGCCGCCTGGGCGAGCAGGCGAATGAGTACGGTGGTCACCAGAATGGCAAACAAGGCGACGAAAACCGCAATCGCGGTATGGGCGAATTCACGCTGGGCAGCGCGCAGAAAAATCATCGCGCGAATGACATTTGGATACTCGGGTGTTTTGACGGCTCCCGGCGGACGGGCCATAATCGACCACACTCCGAGTGACCCGGCAAGCAAAGGAACAGCACGTGGAATTTACCATAAAGAGCGGAACCCCCGAACAACTCAAGCGCGCCTGCATCGTCGTGCCGGTATTCAGCGACGGCACGCTCACCGATGCCGCCGAAAAGGTGAATGCGGCCAGCGACGGCGCACTCAGCGCGATCCTCGAACGCGGCGATCTCGACAGCAAGGCCGGCAGCACACTGCTCCTGCCCATGCTGCCGGGCGTTGCCGCGCAGCGCGTATTGCTGGTCAGCCTGGGCAAGCCCGAAAAGCAATCCGACAAGACGTTCCGCGATGCCGCACGTGCGGTTGGCCGGGCGCTTGCCGCCCTTCCCGGCAAGGATGCCACGGTGTGCCTGATCGACATCGACATCCCGGGCCGCGACGCCAACTGGCGTGCCCAGCAGGCGGCGCGGCGCATTGCCGTGGCAGCGTACCGCTTCGATGCGCCGCGTAAGGACAAGAAGGAAAACAACAAAGGTATCCGCAAGATCCAGTTTCTCGTCGCCGGCAAGGTCAGCGCGGCACTGAAAACTGCCGTTAATCGGGGACTTGCGATTGCCGAAGGCATGGCGCTGACGCGCGACCTGGGCAATCTGCCGGCCAATGTGTGCACACCGACCTACCTCGCCAACACCGCCAAAGAACTCGGCAAGGAATTCGACTTCAAGGTGACCGTGCTCAACACCGCGCAGATGGAAAAACTCAAGATGGGCGCGCTGTTGTCGGTGGCCAAAGGCGCGCACGAGCCACCCCGCTTCATCATCATGGAATACAACGGCGGCAATCAGGGCGACGCCCCGATCGTACTGGTCGGCAAGGGCATCACTTTCGATACGGGCGGCATTTCCATCAAGCCTTCCGCCGACATGGACGAGATGAAGTACGACATGTGCGGCGCAGCGAGCGTGATCGGCACGCTCAAGGCGGTCGCCAAGATGGCGCTGCCAATCAACGTCATCGGCGTCGTTCCGAGTAGCGAGAACATGCCCGGCGGGCGCGCGACGCGCCCCGGTGACGTGGTCACGTCGATGTCGGGCCGCACCATCGAAATTCTCAACACCGACGCCGAGGGCCGCCTCATCCTGTGCGATGCACTCACCTACGTCGAACGCTTCAAGCCCGACTGCGTGATCGACATTGCGACGCTGACCGGTGCTTGCGTCGTCGCCCTGGGCAAGATTCCCAGCGGCTTGCTGGGCAACGACGACGACCTGGCGCGCGAGCTGATCGATCTCGGTCAGACGAGCGGTGACCGGGTGTGGCAGCTGCCCTTGTGGGATGAATACCACGACCTGCTTAAAAGCAATTTTGCCGACATGGCGAACATTGGCGGACGCTTCGCAGGCACCATCACGGCGGCCGCGTTCCTGTCGAAGTTCACCAAGGCATACAAGTGGGCCCACCTCGACATCGCCGGCACCGCCTGGGTATCGGGCGAGGCCAAAGGCGCGACGGGGCGCCCGGTGCCACTGCTGACCGAGTTCCTCATTTCGCGTGCAAGCGCAAAAACCCGAGCGTGACTGACGTCCACTTCCATCACAACGCCGATGACCTGGCGGGCACGGCCTGCCACCTTGCGACGCGCGCCTTCAACGCCGGGCGCAAGGTGACGGTGCTGGTGCCCGATGAGGAGATGGCGCGCCTGATCGACCAGATGTTATGGACCCGGCAGCCGATGGGTTTTTTGCCGCATGTCGACATCGACGCCCCGCTGGCCGCTGAAACGCCAATTACGCTCGCCACCGCAGCACCAGAGGGCGGCTGGCCGCACGATGACGTATTGATCAATCTCGCCCCCGCGGTGCCGCCCGCCTTCGATCGTTTCAGCATGGTGGTCGAGGTCGTCGGTAGCGACGAAGTGCACCGCGCTCCGGCGCGCGAGCGCTGGCGCCACTATGCCGCGCAAGGCTTCAAGCCGGTGCCGCATAACACCCATCACGGCTGACATGACAAAGGACAAGAAGCCGAGCCTGGTTTTCCTGCCGGAACCCGATGCGGCCGATCGCCTGATCGTCAAGGCCGATGCGTTTCTGCACAAACATCGCGGTGCGCCGCCCGCCGACGATGACATGCCGGTTCTCACCGAGATCGTCGCCGACGAAGACACGGAAACCACGGCGGTATCGCCGGATCCCGCACTCGTTGAAGCGCCATCGGAAAACCTTCTGCCCGATTTCATAGATCAGCTCATCGGGCTGGACGCG
>CBDULG010000047.1:0-14430 GCA_965367985.1 uncultured Rhodocyclaceae bacterium | reverse complement strand
AGAGCTCGCACGTGGTGCAGGTGCCTTTTGCAATTCCGTGCAGTCGACTTCTGAAGACGACACCCACCAACGGTCGTCTTGCAACGAAAATCGCCACGCTCTGGCGGACAAGCCAGGCGTGGCGATAAGCCTTACCAAGAAAGCGCCTTGATACCTTCTGCGGCCCGATCCAAGCGTTCGATTCCCTTCGCCGAAAAATTCCTTAATCGCGCCGAGGCAAGGCTTCGATGTTGCCGACATCAACGATGTGCACGGGTATGCCCTCGATCGTGTCCGGTAGCGCGGATGCTTGGGCCGCGTCGTTCGCCGCGGTGTCAGACTTCACATAAACCACCAGGCACGGCGCCGTGCCTGGTTTCCCCTGACGAACTTCGACGCCTTGCGCCACGCCAACGACGCCGGGATAGCGCATCAACTCGGATTCGTGCCGGGCGCGCACACCAGCCAGCCGGTTATCGCGCTCGAGCATGCGCCGGCCGTCGCTGACACCGTCGGCGGCGTGATCCGGCGAGGCACTGCAAACCGCATCCTCCGCCCCTGCCATCGATGGTGTCAGCGCGAGCGCGCTGGCGATGACAACGCCGAGACACGTCGAGCAGCCAATGTTTTTCATCGGCTCACTTACAGCGCCTCGACCTGCCCCGCATCAACAACGTCAACCGGAACGCCGTCGATGTTCGACGGCAGCGTGTCATTTTCGCTCAACGCGTCCGGCGCAAGTTTCTTGCTCACGTAAATTACAAGGCAGTGCTCGCCCGAGGGCTTGCCCTGCCGCGTACGAAAGCCGCTGGCGACACCGATTACGTTTGGATAGCGCATCAATTCAGCCTCGTGCTGAACCTGCACGCGTCCCACTTTCGCGGATTCAACCCGGCTAAAAACGTCCTGCGTGGAAGCGTTGGCCGCGTTTTGGCGCTCGGCGGCGAACTGCGACCAACTGTCGTGTATATCTTCTCCGGCTCTTATCTGGTCGTCCGACCAGGAGGGTCCAAGACTGTCTTTCACCATGACCTCCGCGTTTTAACGATCGGGTCGATCCTGTCGACCCATGACGATCGGCCGCCCACAAATTGGAGCGCGAGTGCGTATGACACGCGGCATCACCCCGAAGTGCCCCGAAATTTACCGATCGACGTCATCGGCAAGACGCAGCGCCAAGGTGTCGGCGCGCCGAGTGCCCGTCACCCGCCGATCAGCGTCAGCCCGGGCGGCAGCGCCTCGCCAAAGCTGCGGCGCTGATCGGCGGCGTCGAGCTGCGCGGCCTCGCGCACCATGGTGATCCAGCTTTGCGGCGCCTTGATCGCTTCGAGCCGCCTTGCCACCTCGCTGCGCAGTTCGAGCGGGAGATCGCGCGCGCGATCTCCCGTCATGCGCGCGATCTGCGCTGCGGCGAAGGCTGCCGGCTCGATTGCTTTCCAGTCGAGGGCGAGCACCACCTCGAGCCATTGCGCGGCGATATCGGCCGGCACCACATTGTGCGCGCTGCCATAAAGCGACGCGCGCGCGCCCACCCGGCCCACGGCCCACCACATGTGCGACTTCTCGTTGGGATGCTGCAGCCGATCGAGCAGCCACTTGCCCACTTCGATGCGGTGCATTACCGGCACGCGCTCCAGTGACGCGGCAAGGCGCACCATGTCGTCGTAGGCGCCCTGCACCGGGTCGCGGTTGCGCTTGCCGACGTCCGCCTTCTCCAGATGGCCGGCCAGCGTCTCCAGCACGCCGAGTTGCGCGGCTTCGTCCAGACCGCCCGCGGCACGCCGCCACAGCGTCCACCATTCGGACCAGTTGCGGCGCTCGTTTAGGTATTGAATACCTTGTTCGAACAGGCCCCAAAGTTGCTCGACACGCCAGTCGTCGAGGGCGGCGCCGACGCCCGGACGCAGACAATAGCCGGCGAGGTTGAACCACACGCGTTCATGCTCGGCGGACCGGCGCCTGCGCCGCGCGCGCTCCATGAGCGCGTCGAACAGCGCACGCAACAGCGGCAGGTCCCAGCTCTCGCGCGGCCCCAGCAGGCGCTCGAGCCGGGCACGCAGTTGGCGCACTTCCTTCGCTTCGACCCGCTGCGACTGCGCGCCAAACACGCGCTCGATGTGTTCGATCGCCTCTGCCAGACGCGGCGCGGCAAGCGCAGTGTCCGATCCGGGCTGTCCGGCGTCGCCGCGAAGCTGGAAGGCGAGCAGCCATCGCCGGGCACTGTCGTCGGTGCTCACGCAATGCATCTCCAGCGTACCGACTTCGGTCATCGACGCGATCAGCTCGACGGTGACCTCGCTGCGCCGCGCGCCCTCGGGCGCCGCCAGACGGGTGGCGATGGGCGGCAAGCGGACGAAGTCGCCGCCGGCCAGATCGACCAGCTCGCCGGCCTGCCAGGGCGTGTCGGCGATCGATGAGACGAGGTGGAAGCGCACCGGCTGGCCCAGGCGCAGGGCGAAGCGGTGCTCCGGCAGGCGCACCGTGTCGCCGGTTTCCGTGCCGCGTGGCAGCACACAAATGGCCCGATCGCCGCCCTCGTCGCCATTTTCAAGGACGAGGAAGTAACTGCGCGCGGAGCCACCGCCGATCGCCGGGCCGACACCCGCGCGCACCAGCGCGTAGGCAACCGCGCCGCGGGCGACGGCGATGTCGGGCGCGTCGTTGAGCAGCACCTTGGGCGGTTTGCCACGCCACAGCGCGAGGGTTTGCGCGAGTCGCCCGGCAAGCGCGCCGGCACGAAACACGCCGCCATTGAGCAGGACAGTGTCGGGCACCGGCACCTCGCCTTCGGCGGGCGCATCGCTGCCGAGCGCCGCGCGCGCGACCGCGGCATGGCGGTGCAGGAAGGCGGCGAGATGCCGGCTGATCGCCGGGTCGGCGGGATACGGCAAACCGAACTCGACCAGCGCGCTGCTGCGCCGCCGGGGTTTCTCGTGCACCTGCTCGAGCGGCAGGAAGCCATCGACGATGAGACGCTCGACCTCCTCGCGGGCCAATTCCACCGAGCGCGCCGCACCCACCAGCTTTGCACCGGAGCCAAGCAGCGTCACCGTCGCGCGCTCGGGCGCGTCGGCCGCCAATAACTGCTCCTTGGCGACGCGGCAGCGCTGCACGAGCTGGGAAAAACGCGCGGCCGTCAGGCGGCCCGCACCATCGCCGAGGCGTTGCTCGACACGATGCGCAAGGGCGAGATCCATGTTGTCGCCACCGAGCATGAGGTGATCGCCGACGCCGATCCGCGTCAGCGTGGGAGCGCCACCGTGGCTATCCGCCTCGACGCGAATCAGGGTCAGATCGGTGGTGCCGCCGCCAACGTCGCACACCAGCACCAGCCGGCTGTCGCCGAGCGCCGCGTCGAGTCCGTCGCGGTGACGAAACAGCCAGTCATGAAAGGCGGCCTGCGGTTCTTCGAGCAGGCGCAGCTTCGGCAGGCGCGCCAGGCGCGCGGCCTCCACCGTGAGCGCACGCGCACCCTCGTCGAAGGAGGCCGGCACGGTGAGCACGATGTCTTGGCGTTCGAGCGGTGCGTCGGGGAAACGCGCGTTCCATGCGGCGCGCACATGGGCCAGATAGCTCGCGCTGGCGACCACGGGAGAAACCCGGGGGACGTCATCGCCGGCCCCCCAGGGCAGAATGGGCGCGGTGCGATCGACGCCGGCGTGCGACAGCCAGCTCTTCGCGCTGGCCACCAGGCGACCGGGCACGCGGGCGCCGAGATCGCGCGCCAGGCTGCCGATCACCGCCGGCGTCTTGTCATCCTGCGCCGCCGCCGGCCAGGGCAATTGCAACTCGCCCGCCGCCAGCTCACCGGTGGCAGGGTGATAGCGTGCCGAGGGCAGCAACGGGCGCGCGGCGAGCTCGCCCGGACCGACGAGTTGATCGATCGGCAGCACCTCGATACGCGCGTCGCCGGCAGCGGCATAGGCGACGACGGTGTTGCTGGTCCCGAGGTCGATGCCGACGATGTACTTCATCACACGCGTCAGGTGGCGTCGTCGGCGAGCGCCTCGTCTTGCGTCTCGTCGGCGGCCCCGCCGCGCACATCGAACTCGACCCGCCAGCGCTCGCTGCCGCCCACCGGCAGCGCCTCGAGTTCGAGCGTGCCGGTTTCGGTGACGCGCGCGTGCAGCTTGACGCGAACGATCTCGCCTTCCGCCCGCCCTTCGGCCGGCAGCGTCGCTTCGATTTCCTCAAGTTCCTGCAATTCGTCCGCGTCCCAGAACTCGAGCAGCGTGCCGACTTCATCCTGACGGCGCACCGACGAGCCGAAGAAGCGGAAACGCACGGGTTCACCGACGACGAGACCGAATTCCTGCGCCGGCACTTCCGCCTCGGTGCCTTCCTCCATACCGAACGGCGCCAGGCACAAGGCCTCCAGCGGCGGCTCCATGCCGGGGATCGCCGGCATCGCCGATTCGACCGCAACATAGTAGGCGCGCGCCGTGCCGCCACGGATGCGCACCCCGCGGCCGCGCCGCACGTAGCCGTAATAGGCCGCGCCGCGCGCCACCGCGAGTTCCGCGTCGGTGCCGCCGAGCAGGCGGGCTGCGGGCGCCCCCTGGCCTTCGAGCCAGCCATTGACGATGGTCAGCACGCGCTCGGCGAGCAGCGCGGACTTGAGCACGCCGCCGTTGAACAACACCGCGGTCGGGTGCAGGAAGGTGGCGTCGTCGGGTTGCGCGTTCGAGAACCCCTCCAGTTCGGCGGTCGCGCCGCGCTGGCGGCTCAGAAAGGCGGCGAGGTGGCGCGTGATCGCGGCGTCCTGCGCGTAGGGCAGGCCGAGTTGGGTCAGTGCGCCGCGCGCGCGGCGCAGCGGCGGCTCGGAAACGTCCACCTGCGGGAAGAAGCCTTCGAGCAGGCTCTGCGCCAGTTCCTCGCGGGTGACTTCGCTGCGGATGCTACCGCCGACCAGCTTCGAGCCGCGGCCGGGAACCACCACCGGCACGGCATCCAGGTCCGAATCGCTCAGCAGTTGCTCCTTGGCGATGCGGCAGGCATGGGCGAGCGCGCGCGTCTGCCAGGGGTCGAGCCGCGTACCCTGTTCTGAAAGCTTGCGCACCACGCCGTAGGCCAGCGCCAGATCCATGTTGTCGCCGCCGAGCAGGATGTGATCGCCGACCGCGACGCGATGCAGTTCGAGGTTGCCGTCGCGTTCAAGTACCGCGATCAGCGAGAGGTCAGTGGTGCCGCCGCCGACGTCGACCACGAGGATGATGTCGCCGCGCTCGACGTCGCTGCGCCAGCCACCCTCGCTGCCCTCGATCCAGCTGTACAGCGCCGCCTGGGGTTCCTCGAGCAGGGACAAATTGGCGTAACCCGCAGCCTCGGCGGCCTCGGCGGTGAGCTCGCGCGCGGCGGGGTCGAACGACGCCGGGATGGTGACAGTGACGTCCTGTTCGTCGAAGGGTGTGTCAGGATGCGCCGCGTCCCAGGCTGAACGCAGGTGAGAGAGATAGCGGATCGACGCCTCGAGCGGCGAGATACGGGTGACCTCCTCGGGCGCGTCGGCAGGCAGGATGGCGGCGCGCCGGTCAACCCCGGGGTGGCACAACCAGCTCTTGGCGCTCGACACCAAGCGGATCGGCGTCGCTGCGCCACGCGTGCGCGCCATCTCGCCGACGGCGAAGTCCTGCTCGGCGCTCCACGGCACGCTCAGTTCGCCTTCGGCCAGCTCGCTGGCGTGGGGCAGGTAGAGAAACGAGGGCAGCAACGCGAGTTCCTCGATTACGCCGGGGCCGGTGAGTTGCGGGATCGACAGTACCGACAGCGTCGCCTGTTCGCCGTCACTGGCCTCGATGTCAACGTACGACAGCGCGCAATGGGTGGTGCCCAGATCAATGCCGATGGCGTAGCGCGGGCTGCTCATAGCTCGACCTCCGCCTGCGCGATGATCGCCGGATCATGGCCGGCGACGAGCTTGGGCAGACGGGTGTCGACCACCCGCCAACCGCGATGGCTGAGGCTTCCGGTGAATGGCGGCTCGCCGACGACGTTGCCGGTGAGGCGGATCGCCGCAGCATCGAAGCCTGCATCGAGGGTGATGCGGCTGCCTTCGTCTTCGGCGCGCAGCGGCTCGATGCTGAAATGCTCGCGCAGCACCTTGCGGCAACCCTCATGGACGATGCGCGCCGCGGCGCCGATATCGGCGTCGCCATGCGGTGCAATGTCTTCCTCGAGAAAATCGACCAGCCGCGCATCGCGCTGCAGCAGGCCGAGCAATTGCAGCGCGGCCTCGTGCGGCGCCTCGCGCAGCGTTGGCGCTGCCGGTTTCGGTTCGTCCGTCTCGGGCGGTATCGCGCCGGCGCGAAGCCGCGCAACCGCGCCGGCGAGTTCGGGATTGGCGATGATCGCGAAGAAGCTGCCGCATGCGAGGGCGACCCTGCGCAGCAAGGAGGGATTCGCTTGCACCATGTATGGCTCCTGTTGAGAGGTGATATGTTGCGGTGCAATATACCCGAGTTACGCCGATCGGCACAACGCCCGGCAGATCCGGTATGGCGATCGCCTGAGGCCAAAATCGGACGATCTCCTAGACGCCAGCACCGAGCACGACCACCAATCACTCCCCTCGCCCTCCGGGAGAGGGGCCGGGGGTGAGGGCCGGAGGTGAGGGCCCGGGCGTGCGCGGGCCGGCTAGGGCGAACCCTTGCCGAAGAAGGCGCGCTTCGCGCCGACGCCCAGCGCGAGCCAGATCTTGATGACCTCGTACACGATGATGGTGGTGAAGCTTACTGCCATCCACACCAGCGGCTCCTCGATCGGCAGACCGTGCCAGGCGTCGATATGCACACCGATCATCGCTTCAGGCCGGAATCCCCACCAGCCGTAGGGCAGGGCGAGGGTCACTTCCCAGAGCAGGCTGATCAGCAGCATGAGGAAGAAGGTGAAGCTGAAGGCGCGCCAGTTGATGAAGGTCTTGGCGGTGTGGAACAGCGCTGCCGAAGGCACCAGCGCGGCCAGCGTGAGATAGGTGAAATACCAGGGAAAACCTCCTGGCGAGGCCGAAAAGTAGCGCTTGTAGACAGCCGCCGAAGCAATCAGCACCACGCCGAGCACGATGGACGGCCAATGCAGCCAGACGATGCGCTCGACGCCCTGCGTCGCCTGCCGATAGTCAGGCACGTTGTAGGCGCGCATCCAGTACTCGTCGGCCCAGATATAGCTCAATAGCGCGGCCATGAAGCCGGTGAGATAGAAGACGAATTCCTCGACCGGCAGCGGCCCGCCGACGGCGGGAATCGTGATGCCGAGCGTGGCGCCATGGTTGGTAAACACGAAAAAGGCATTGCCGAAGGCGAGATCGAGCACGAAGCCGAGCGGCACCAGCACCACGAGCGTGCGCCAGAACGCGCGCCGCGGAAAGTGCAGCGCCGGGCGGCGGGCAAACCAGCCGCCGAGCACGAACACCGGCACGATGAACAACAACAGGCTCCAGGTGTAGCCGTAAGGCGTCGGGTTGTCGGACGCCACGGTCAGCACCCCGGGATCGACGACGCGCACCAGGGTCAGCGCCGCTGGCACGACCAGCATGGCGGCAAGCAGAACGAGCACGAGAAACGCCTGCCGCGACGGCCATTGCCGGGGCTTGCCGTGCCCGCCGCCCGCTTCCGCTTTTTTCGTCATGGGGTGCGTCCTGTCGGGTGTGAAGTGATGAGATACTTCGCCGGAAACCGGATTGTCATGCCGGCGAAAGCTTTTACCTCGGGGCGTTCCTGATTTATTGTTAGTTCGTAGCGCCGGGAAATAGCAAGCCCGCACCGGCGTCACGAGGCTGTTTTTTTGGGAGGCGCTCACTCGGCACCCCCGCCCTCACAGGTTGCGGGCGCATACTGGAGCCGTCGCGAGATGCTTTGCCAGATCTGCTTGTTTTTCAGAACCTGCTTCGGGCGGCATCCGGCCCAGCCCCGCGTGTGAAGACGACTGCCGTGAAATCGACCAAGAAGCGGCGCCGCGAGCAGTTCGACATCGGCTGGCGCGAGTGGGTGATGCTGCCCGGCCTGGGCATGGCGCCGTTCAAGGCGAAGGTCGACACCGGCGCGCGCAGCGCAGCGCTGCACGCAGTCGATATCGAAACCTTCGATCGTGACGGAAAACGCTGGGTGCGCTTTCGGGTGCCCGGCGACCACCACGGCAACCCGGTTTCATATGTGTGCACGGCGACGCTGCAGGACGTTCGTGGCATCAGGAACACCAGTGGTCTCACCGCGCCGCGTTTCGTCATTCGAACACAACTGGTGCTGGGCCAATTTCACTGGCCGATCGAAGTGACTCTCGCCGATCGCGAGGAGATGGGCTTCAGCATGATTCTGGGGCGCGCTTCACTGCGCCGCCACCGCATTGTCATCCACCCTGACCGGTCGTTCTTGCAGGGTGTACCAGAGACGCCAGAAAAAACACTGCCATGACGCGGCTGGTGCCGTGTCGAAGGAAAACACCAATGAAAATCGCAATGTTGGCCCGCAATCCGGATCTGTACTCCCACCAGCGGCTCGTCGAAGCGGCCGAAGCGCGCGGGCACACGCTCGACATCATCAACACCATCCGCGTGTACATGAACATCACCTCGCACCGGCCCGAGCTTTTCTACAACGGAGAGAGCCTCACCGGCTATGACGCAGTGATTCCGCGCATCGGCGCCTCGATCACCTTCTACGGCCTCGCGGTGCTGCGTCAGTTCGAAATGATGCATGTCTATCCGCTCAATGAGTCGGTCGCAATCGGCCGCTCACGCGACAAGCTGCGCTCGCTGCAATTGCTCGCGCGCGAGGGCATCGGACTGCCGGTGACCGCTTTTGCCCACGATGCCAAGCAGACCGACGAGATTCTGGCGATCGTCGGCGGTGCGCCGGCGGTCATCAAACTGCTCGAGGGCACGCAGGGCATCGGCGTGGTGCTGGGCGAAACCGAGAAATCCGCGAAATCGGTGATCGAAGCGTTTCGCGGCGCGAACGTGAACATCCTCGTGCAGGAGTTCATCAAGGAGGCGGGCGGCTCCGACATCCGCTCCCTGGTGGTCGGCGGCAAGGTGGTGGCGTCGATGCAGCGCACCGGCGCCGCAGGCGAGTTCCGCTCCAATCTGCACCGCGGTGGCAGCGCCAAGCCGATCCGCATCACGCCCGAAGAGCGCTCGACGGCGGTGCGCGCGGCAAAGGTGATGGGCTTGAACGTGTGCGGCGTCGACATGCTGCGCTCGAACCATGGACCGGTGGTGATGGAAGTCAATTCGTCGCCCGGCCTGGAAGGCGTCGAAAAAGCGACGGGCATCGACGTGGCGGAAAAAATCATCACCTTCATCGAGGAGAAGGCCCGGCCGGATCGCACCAAGACCCGCGGCAAGGGTTGAACTGAAGACGATGGCAAAGCGCCCCCCTTTCGAGCTCGACGGCAACAGCGTACCCGCCGGCAGCCGCGCCACGGTCGACCTGCCGGTGAGCGTGCTCTCCAATCACACGCCGATCATGCTCTCGGTGCAGGTCGTGCATGGCACACGGCCGGGGCCGACCGTGTTCGTCAGCGCCGCGGTGCACGGTGACGAGATCATCGGCGTGGAGATCATCCGACGCCTGCTGCGTTCGCCAGCGCTCAAACGTCTGGCCGGCACGCTGTTGTGCATTCCGGTGGTCAACGCCTTCGGCTTCATCAGCCACCAGCGCTACCTGCCCGACCGGCGCGACCTGAACCGCAGTTTTCCCGGCAGCGCGAACGGCTCCCTCGCCGGACAGCTCGCGCACATGTTTCTCAGCCACATCGTGGCGCGCTGCGAGGTCGGTATCGATCTGCATTCGGCCGCCATCAACCGCGTCAACCTGCCGCAAATCCGTGTGTCGCCGTCCGACGACCATGCGCTGGAACTCGCCGAGGCCTTCGGCGCCCCGATCATTCTGCTTTCCGACCTGCGCCCTGGCTCGCTGCGCGGCGAGGCGCGCGAACGTGGCGTCAGCATGCTGCTCTACGAAGCCGGAGAAGGCTTGCGCTTCGACGAATTCGCCGTTCGTGCCGGCGTCGCCGGCATTCTGCGTGTGCTGCGCAAACTGAACATGACCGCGCAACGCCATGCGCCAGAGCGCAAACACAAGCCGCTCACCTCGCGCGGAAGTTCCTGGGTGCGGGCGCCCGCGGGCGGCATCCTGCGCGCGTTTCGCACGATTGGCGACAGCGTCGCCGAGAATGAGATGGTCGGCGTGATCTCCGATCCTTTCGGCGAAGTCGAGACCGAGGTGAACGCACGCCATGCCGGCTTGATTATCGGCCGCACCAACCTGCCGGTGGTCAATCAGGGCGACGCCTTGTTCCATGTCGCACGCGTCGAAAAACCCCACGCCGCGGGCGGGCGGGTGGACGAGATTGCCGAGGCATTGCAAAGCGATCCGATGCTGGATGAGGACGAGATTCTCTGATCGATGCGTCTTGCCACGCGAACGCACTGCCCTGGCGAGCGCAGTGCGCGATAATCCGCAACACTGGCGGCCCCGCCAACACAACGGAAGCGCATACACATCATGACCATGAAAAGCAGCGATCTCCAGAAATCCCTTGCCAGCAAAATCAACAGCAAGTTGGGTGCTTCCGGCCAACCCGACCGTTTTGGCGCCGCCGCGGGCAAGGGCGCCGACAAACGTGAACAGCGGGCGCAAGACCGCGCGCTGGGCCTGGTGCCGTTTGCATGCAAGCTGCCAAGTACGCTGGTGAAGGACTTACAGGCCCGCGCCGCCGCCCATGAAGGCGGTATCAACGCGCTGATGGCGGAAATTGTTGCAAAAGGCATCGCCGCAGCGAAGTAGGCCGGACGCAGTACCGAGCACCCATGAGCTGGCCGCGCCCCTGCGGGCGCCAGCCAAACCCGCGACCGTCGGCGCGCGAGAATGGTCGCTCTCCTGCGTATCATGCTGACACAAACTGTGCAGCAGAAATGTTGCATCGCGTCATTTTTACCGTGTAATGTATATCTCATAGATTCAACAACTTCCTGGCGCTAAATCGATAGATCATTGGTTTTTTTGCGCATTGCAATACGCGCCGGGCAAACGGTTGAAAAGGAGATCGATATGCGTTTCACACGAACCGCAAAACGCAAGCCAATCAGTCTGGCATTGCAGGGCGGCGGGGCTCACGGGGCTTTTACCTGGGGCGTCCTTGACTACCTGCTCGAGGTCGGCCATCTCAAGTTCGACGCGGTCAGTGGTACCAGCGCCGGCGCGATGAACGCTGTGGTGATGGCGCAGGGCCTGATGGTGGGCGGGCGAGACGGCGCGCGCGAGGCGCTGGCTGACTTCTGGCAATCGGTGGCCAGCAGTGTGCCCTTCGATATCGCCGTGCGTACGCTCGATGGCGAGAGCACGACCCTGAGCCCGGCGATGAAACTGATGACGCTATGGGCGAGCTTCTTCTCCCCTTACGAACTCAATCCGCTCGACCTCAATCCGCTGCGCGACGTATTGGTCGAGCAGATCGATTTCGAGCGCCTGCGCCGCGAGAGCCCGGTGGGACTGTTCATCGCCGCCACCGAAGTCAACACCGGCCGCCTGCGGCTGTTTCGCGAGCGCGAACTGACCGCCGATGCGTTGCTGGCCTCGGCCTGCCTGCCGACCGTCCATCACACCATCGAGATCGATGACGAGCATTACTGGGACGGTGGCTTCGCGGCCAACCCGGCTGTATTTCCGCTCTTCTACGAGGGGAGAAGCAGCGACATCATGCTGGTGCTGATCAATCCCATGCGCCACAGCAAGACGCCGCGCAGCATCGCCGAGATCCGCACGCGCAGCATGGAGCTGGGCTTCAGCGCGAACTTCCTGCGTGAGATGCGCATGTTTGCCCATGCGCGCGACTTTGCCGCCGCGCAGCCATGGTGGTCGCGCGGCCGCCTCGAACGTCGCCTGCTATCGACGAACTTCCATCTCATCGAGGCGTCCGAGGTGATGAGCCAGTTGTCCTCCGAAACCAAGATGTCCGCGCACGGACCCTTTCTCGAGCAACTCCGCGATCTGGGCCGTGAGCGCGCGCAGCAATGGCACGAAGAACACGTCCACCACGTCGGCAAGCGCCCCTCGGTGGAAGTCGCCGGATTGTTCGGGCAACGGCCACGACTTCGTCAGGTTCAACCAGCGGATGCGTCGCCTCAGGGGGAGTCCGCCGATCCCGAGGAATCCGCCGATCCGGAGGCATCCCTTGCTCCGGTGATGTCCGCCAGGTGATCCCAGAGCGCGGTCGCCAGATCGGCGTGCCGCCCCTGGAATCGGTAAAGCTTGATTTTTAACTCAACGCTGACGAATGGCGCGCCGAGAACCGCCATACGGCCTTCGGCCAGTTCTCTTGCGACGAGGCGCTCGGGCAGCCAGGCAGCACCATAGCCGGTTTCGACGAGCGCCTTGAGCCCCTCGGCGAGCGCGCTTTCACACACCGACGCGGTTTTCAGCCGCGTGTCGAGATGTGGCAGGCATTCGCGCGCGACAAGGCGGCCGAAGAACGACTCACTCGGGTAGGTCAGCAGCCGGAAATCGGCCGCCTGTGTTGCCGAAAAGCACGCTTCGCCGTCGTCTCCTACCGCAGTCACGGGCACCAGCCGATCCGCACCAACCTCGATACGCTCGATGTCGGCCCGTTCGAGTTGTGTGTAGATGTCGGGTGAGGCGTAACACAGCAGGAAATCGCCCGCGCCGGAAAAAAAGGATTCAACGGCGTCATGCAGATTGCCGGCGCGCACCTTGATGAGCGCGCCAGCCGGCAAGGGTTCAACGGTTTTCAGCCAGCCGGGAAGAAACGACACGGTGAGCGAGTGCTGCGACATCACCACCACGGCCGCGTGCCCGCCCGCCATTGCCTGCAAGGTCTCACGCGATGCGAATATCTCGCCCTTGATCTGCTCCGCTTGCTCGATGAACGCCTCACCCGCCTCGGTCAGCGTTGTCGGGTAGCGCGTGCGATCGACAAGGCTCACGCCCAGCCAGTTTTCGAGTGATCGGATGCGCCGGCTGAACGCAGGCTGGGTCACGAATCGCGCGTCCGCGGCTTTCGAGAAGCTGCCGTGCTTGACCAGCGCGAGATAGTCTTCGAGCCATTTCAGTTCCACGCGGCTCCCTTTCGAATGCAGTGCATCCCCGACGGCTCAGGCGAGCAGCGATGACATGGCACAGGCGCCTGAAGGCATTATGCCGAAAAGTAACCGGTCCAGACCAAAAACAGCATTGGCTCCCGGGACGGCGTATGGTTACTCTGATTCACAGAACGACACCGCCCGCCACCGGAGACACCTCATGCACCTTTCACGATTCCCCCGCCTTCATTTCGCCCACCTGCCGACACCGCTCGAGCCCATGACCGCGCTGTCCAAAGCACTCGGCGGCCCCAACCTGTGGATCAAGCGCGACGACTGCACGGGTCTGGCCGGCGGTGGCAACAAGACGCGCAAGCTCGAGTTCCTCATGGCCGACGCGGTCGACCAGGGCGCCGACACCATCATCACCCAGGGCGCGACACAGTCGAACCATGCGCGCCAGACCGCGGCGATTGCCGCCAAGCTGGGCATGAAGTGCCACGTCCTGCTCGAGGACCGCACCGGCTACAAAGATGTCGATTACAACTACAGCGGCAACGTGATGCTCGACCAGCTTTACAACGCGCCGCTAAAGAAATTCCCTGCCGGCACGGACATGAATGCCGCGATGAATGACTTGGCCGAGCAGCTCAAATCCGACGGCGCCAAGCCCTACATCATTCCCGGCGGCGGCTCGAACCGCATCGGCGCGCTCGGTTACGTGAATTGCGCGATCGAAATGCTCTATCAGGCCAACAGCACGGGCCTGAGAATGGACCATGTGGTGCACGGCACCGGTAGCGCCGGCACGCAGGCCGGCCTGGTGACGGGCTTCTACGGCAGCAACAGTCTGGTACCGGTACTCGGCATCGGCGTGCGCGTCCCGAAGGAAGCGCAAGAGACCAACGTATTCAAGCTCGCGCAAGCGACGGCCGAATACCTCGGCATTCCTGACGCGATCAAGCGCGAAGACGTGGTCGCCAACTGCGACTATGTCGGCGAAGGCTACGGCGTACCCGCCGAGAGCACGATCGAGGCCATCCGCATGTTTGCCGGGCTCGAAGGCATCCTGCTCGACCCGGTGTATTCCGGCAAAGGCGCCGCCGGCCTGATCGACCTGGTGCGCAAGGGCCACTTCAAGCGCGACCAGAACATCGTCTTCCTGCACACCGGTGGTGCGCAGGCGCTGTTCGGTTATCGCGACGCGTTCGGTTTGCCCAAATACGACTGATCCGCGCGGAGCGGCAGGCAACACCCCTGTCGCTCGTCCGGCGACCGGACGTGCCATCGACGCGAATCGTGTCGACGCCCATGCAATTCGCGGCTAAGCAAGGACTGCCATGGTGCCCAATGGGGCTTTGCCGTGTATGAACAGTAACGCTACGCCTGAGGTCAGACCATGAAAGTGTTCGAGAAAT
>CBDULG010000046.1:0-14452 GCA_965367985.1 uncultured Rhodocyclaceae bacterium | reverse complement strand
AGCGCGCGCCATTTGTCATCGACTGGCTCGCCGACATGGCGCATCGCCACGGCCGCCGCTTGATGGTTCGACTGGTCAAGGGCGCGTATTGGGACACCGAAATCAAGCTTTCGCAGGAATTGGCGCTGGGCGGCTATCCGGTCTATACGCGCAAGGTAAATACCGACGTGTGCTATCTCGCCTGTGCACGCAAGCTGCTGGCCGATCGCGAGGCCTTTTACCCGCAATTCGCGACACACAATGCCCATACCATCGCCGCGGTACTCGAGTACGCGGATGACGATCGCGACTTCGAATTTCAATGCCTGCACGGCATGGGCGAAGAACTCTACGAGGAAGTCGTCGAAGGCTCCATCGCCAAACCCTGCCGGGTGTACGCCCCGGTCGGCGAGCACGAAGATCTGCTCGCCTATCTGGTGCGCCGCTTGCTCGAAAACGGCGCCAACAGCTCGTTCGTCAATCGCGTGCGCGACGAGAACCTGCCGATCGACGCGATCATCAGCGACCCCGTCGCCGAAGTTCGCGGCTTGGCCTACATACCCCATCCGCGCATTCCACTGCCGAAGGATATCTATGGTCCGCGCCGGCCGAATTTTGCGGGGATCGACATCACCGACCGCGCCGAACTCGAGCGCCTGCGGGCGGCGATGATCGAAGTCGAGGGCGAACCGTGGACCAGCGGCCCGATCGTGGCCGGTGAGGAGCGCGACAGCGGTGGCCGAAAGGTCTTCTCACCGGCAGACCGCACTCGCCAGACCGGATTCGCGCGCGACGCCGACGATGATGACGTGCAGCGCGCGCTTGCCTCGGCCGTGGAGGGCGCGCGCGCCTGGGCGGATACCCCGGTCGGCGAGCGTGCCGCATGCTTGCGGCGCATGGCCGACCTGATGGAGGAGGAGACACCGCTGCTCATGGCGATCGCCATCCGCGAAGCCGGCAAGACGCTTGCCGACGCGGTGGCCGAAGTGCGCGAAGCGGTCGATTTCTGCCGCTACTACGCTTTGCGCGCAGAAGGAGATTTCGGTCCCGAGACGCAACTCAGGGTGCCGCGCGACGGTGGGCACACGCTGCGCATCGAAGGCGGTGGCGTGTTCTGCTGCATCAGCCCGTGGAACTTCCCGCTGGCCATTTTCGCGGGCCAGATTACCGCGGCGCTGGCGGCCGGAAACGCGGTTGTCGCCAAACCGGCGGAGCAGACACCGCTGATCGCGGCCGCCGCTGTGCGCCTTATGCTGCGTGCCGGAATTCCCGCCAATGCGCTGCACTTGTTGCCTGGCGACGGGGCCAAAGTGGGCGCCGCGCTGGTGGCCGACCCCCGGGTGACCGGGGTGTGCTTCACCGGCTCGACGGAAGTCGCGCAAATCATTAACCGCACGCTGGCCAATAGAGAAGGCCCGATCTATCCGATCATCGCCGAGACCGGCGGTATGAACGCGATGATCGTCGATTCCAGCGCCTTGCCCGAGCAGGTGACGCGCGATGTCGTGATGTCGTCCTTCCAGAGCGCCGGACAACGCTGCTCCGCGTTGCGCGTACTGTTCGTGCAGGAAGACGTCGCGGACCGCATCATCACCATGATCCGCGGTGCGATGGAGGAGCTCTCGGTCGGCGATCCGGCAAACCTGGCGACGGACATCGGGCCGGTGATCGATGAAGAAGCAAAGTCGACGCTCGATGCGCACATCAAGCGCATGCGCGGCGAGGCCAAACTGCTCGAACAGATTCGTCCGGGTGCGGGCGCCGGGAACGGCACTTTCGTGGGTCCGGCGGCGTTCGAGCTGGATTCCATCTCGCAACTCAAGCGCGAAGTATTCGGACCCGTCTTGCATGTCATTCGCTACGCTGCCGACAAGCGCGACGAGGTCGTCGAGGCGATCAATGCGACCGGCTACGGCCTGACACACGGTATCCACACGCGGGTCGACGAAACGCGCGACCGCATCCTTGCGCAGATCCGTGCGGGCAATGCCTACGTCAATCGCAACCAGATCGGCGCCGTGGTGGGTGTGCAGCCCTTCGGCGGCGAGGGGCTCTCTGGCACCGGGCCCAAGGCGGGCGGCCCGCATTATCTGCCGCGTTTTGCCAACGAGCGTGTGGTCGATGCAGCCACCGACGTGCCACGCGAACCCGGCCGTCCCGAAGGTGCTGGCGATCTGCACCGGCTTGGCCTGTCGCCCGCGCATATCGAACAGGCGCTGGGTGGCGCGGCCAACTGGTCGGCGAAATCCCCCGCGGAGCGCGCCGACATTCTTGAACGCGTAGCGGCGCGGCTCGAGGATGCCGAACGCGCAGGCGGCGAGTTTGCCGCTCTCACCGTGCGTGGCGCGGTCGGCGTCGGTCTGGCAGCCGACTATCTGCGATTCCACGCGGCGCAGGCTGAAGCCGAACTTGCCGCGCCGGTGGTGCTGCCCGGCCCGACCGGCGAGCGCAACGAACTTTCGTACGCGGCGCGCGGCGTGGTGGCATGCGTGGCGACCGACGCGGTGGCGCCGCTCGTTGCACAGGTTGGTGCGGCCCTCGCCGCGGGCAATGCGGTGGTGGCCTGGCACGCTGACGACCGGGTGGCAAACCGGCTGGCGGAACTGCTGATTGAAGAAGGCGTGCCGGAGAGCGCGATACGGGTGATCGGCTCCGGTGGAAATGCATCGGTGGAAGATCTGATTTCTGACCCGCGTGTCGACGCTGTTGCCTTCGCCGGCGACCACGCCGATGCCAAGGCCATCGCGCGGGTACTCGCCAACGGCGATGGCCCGATTCGTCCGCTCATTCCGTTCGCCGAACTGAGCCACGCTGGCGGCGCGCCGGGCAGCCCGCTTGCCGGCAGCCCTCACTACCTGCACCGCTTTGTTCTGGAGCGCACCCTGAGCATCGACACCACGGCATCCGGCGGCAATGCGTCGCTGTTCTCACTGGATGAGCCGGCGACTGTCGCCGAATCACCGGTCAAACACGCCTGAGGTCGCGGCGGCGTTTGCAACTTTGCAATCGGGACGGGGGTCCGGGCACCGCGCGGGCCGCCTCCCGATAGCCGTCCAAAGTCAGTTATCGTGCCCGGTTGGACACGCTGCGGCGCCATGCCGCACGCCCACAGCTGCGGTCCCCGCCGCATGACGTCACGATCGGCGCAGGGCGTCCATCCGTTATCATTCGCGCTTGATGCGCTGGATGGCGCGGCGAGTCCAAGGAGCGGTTTCCGATGTCGATTCAACCCGTAGTTCTGTCCGGTGGTTCCGGCACGCGGCTCTGGCCGCTTTCGCGTGAGCAGTACCCAAAACAGTTGCTGGCACTGGTCGGTGACGACACGATGCTCCAGTCGACGGTGCGGCGTCTGGAAGGCTACATCGGCAGCGAAACGATTGCGCCGGCGCCGATCGTCGTATGCAATGAAGATTATCGCTTCATCACCGCGGAACAGTTGCGCACCGCCGGCAAGCCGACCGACCGCATCCTGCTCGAACCCGCGGGACGCAATACCGCGCCAGCATTGACGCTTGCCGCCCTGCTCGCGGCGCGGGCGGGTGAGGACCCGATTCTGCTGGTGATGCCGGCCGACCATGTGATCACCGACACGGCCGCGTTCCAGCACGCGGTCGGCGTCGGCGCGCAGCGGGCGAAGGAAGGCGCGATGGTGACGTTCGGGATCGTGCCGCTGCGCCCGGAAACCGGCTTCGGCTACATCAACTGCGGCGCCGGTTGCGGCGATGGCGTGCGCAAGATCGCCCGTTTTGTCGAAAAACCCGATGCCGCGACCGCGCAGGCTTATATCGACAGCAGTGACTACCTTTGGAACAGCGGCATCTTCATGATGCGCGCGAGCGTCTGGCTCAGCGCTATCGGCCATCTGCAGGGCGACATACTGAATGCCTGCGAAACTGCGTTGACAACGCCCGACCAAGACCGAGATTTTGTCCGCATCGATGCGGACGCCTTCGCCGCATGTCCGGCCAATTCGATTGACTACGCGGTTATGGAACACCTCGCTTCAACGCCGTCGCTGGGTATCGCGGGCGTGGTCGTGCCGCTCGACGCCGGGTGGTCGGATCTGGGGGCCTGGGATGCGCTTTGGGAGGTTGCGGAGAAGGACGCGGACGGCAACGTGGCCCGGGGTGACGTGGTGTTCGAAAGCGCGGAAGGCAACCTCGTCATGGCAACCGGACGTCTGGTCGCATGCCTCGGCGTCAACGACATTGTCGTTGTCGAGACGCCCGACGCCGTGATGGTGGCGGACAAACGTCATACCCAGGACGTCAAGAAAATCGTCGCGCGCCTCAAGACGGCGTCGCGTTCCGAAGTGAGCGCGCACCGCAAGGTTTATCGCCCGTGGGGCTACTACGATTCAATCGACGGTGGCGAGCGTTTTCAGGTCAAGCGCATCGTCGTCAATCCCGGCGCGACGCTGAGTCTGCAGATGCACCATCACCGCGCAGAGCACTGGGTCGTGGTGCGCGGCACGGCGCGCGTGACCCGTGGCGACGAGACATTCCTGCTTGGCGAGAACGAATCGACATATATCCCCCTCGGCACCACCCACCGTCTCGAAAATCCGGGCCGCTTGCCGCTGGAAATGATCGAGGTGCAGTCCGGCGCCTATCTCGGAGAAGACGATATCGTGCGCTTCGAAGACACCTACGGCCGCCGCTGATCGTTGTCGTCGGGCGGGGTGGGGTCCGAAACAAAGCCGAAACGCGTGGCCACCTCGCCGCGTGAGATGCCGCTAACGGGCAGCCAGCCGCCGGATAACTTGACACCGATGGTCCCGCCGGGTGTGCTGTCGGCGAGCAGTAACTCAAGCGATGCGGGGCGCTCGTCGGCAAAGGCGAGGCGCGCCGCGGCGAGGTCGAGGTCGCCGTCGTGTATGAGGCCGATCTGACCGTCGGCACTGGCCAAAAGACGGCCTTCGTCGTCAAGCCACAAACACTCCGGATGCTCGAACGGTGCGCCGGTATGTCGCATCAGGGTGCCGCGTTCATCGAGTCGAAGCACCCATGGCGTGTATTCCAGCGTCACGAAAACGCGCTGCGGGCCGTTCTGGAAAAACCAGCGGCCGTCGCCGTCGCACGCGTAATTCCGTCCGATGAAATCGATCAGACCAACGTGCGTGAGAATCACGCCTTTGACGCGCCAGCGGCCGCGCGCGTCGAGCGAGAGCCATCCATGAACAGCGGGTACGTTCGGCCATTTTTTCATGGCCGCGCGGACTGATTCGTCGACGCGACCTTGGTGGTCTACCACATCTTCCACCAGGGCTTGTCGATCGTAACGTCGCCGCTCAAATAGGCACTTTGCGGAAAGTTCGTCTCCAGAACGCGCCGGGCGTCGTCACGCAATTCGGTCATGCCCAGTTTGTCGTAGGCGCGCGTGAGAATGAACAACGCCTCTTCGACCGCAGGGGTTTCCGGGAAGGTGGTCAGCGCCGATTGCGCACGATTGGCCGAGGCAAGGTAGGCGCCGCGCCTGAGGTAGTAGCGTGCGACATGCACCTCGTGTGCAGCGAGGGCGTTGATCAGGTATTGCATGCGCTGACGCGCATCGTCGCTGTAGCGGCTCTCTGGGAAACGGGTGACGAGTTCACGGAAGGTGTCGAAGGCTTCCTGCGAGGCCTTGGGGTCGCGCTCGCTCATGTCCTGATTGGCAAGCGTGCCGAGCAGGCCACGATCTTCGTTGAAATACACCAGCCCTTTCAGGTAGTAGGCGTAGTCGACATTCGGGTGGTTGGGATGCAACTTGATGAATCGATCGCAGGCTGCGAGCGCTGCGGCCGGCTCGCCCGACCGGTAGTTGGCGTAAGCCGTTTCGAGCTGCGCTTGCTGCGCATAGCGGCCGTAGGGATAGCGCGCCTCGAGCGTTTCGAACAACCGGATCGCCCGCTCGAAACCGCCCTCGTCCATCGACGCTTTGGCTTCACTGTAGATGCGCTGGGCATTCCAGCCGGCGGTTTCATCGCGCTCCGTTTGCGCGCCGCCGCAGCCTGCCAGCAACAGGGCGACGATTACCGCTAAACTGGATAGGTTAATTTTGGCCATCAATAACGCTCTCGTGATCAATCGCGCGGATTATAACGCACCGTCGACACCACCCGATTCCTGTCAGCGGTTTACGGTGCCCGACGCGTGCGCCGGCATGCGCCTCGACCAGATGCTTGCGCGGATGCTGCCGGAGCAGTCGCGCAGTCGCTTGCAGGGCTGGGTGCGAGACGGCGCGGTGCACGTGGACGGCGCGGTGCTGACACCCAAGACGCGACTCAGGGGCGGAGAGTGTGTGTCTGTGCAAGCGCCTGTTACGGCCGACCTGCTGGCGGACGCACCCGAGGCGATTGAACTCGATATCGTGCATGAAGACGATGCACTCATTGTCGTCCACAAACCGGCCGGGCTGGTGGTTCATCCAGGCAGCGGAAATGCCAGCGGCACTTTGCTCAATGCGCTGCTGCACTATTGCCCGGCGCTCGCCGAGGTACCGCGTGCGGGCATCGTCCATCGTCTCGACAAGGCGACCAGCGGCTTGCTGGTGGTCGCCAAGACGCTGACATCGCAAACCCATTTGGTGCGCCAGTTGCAGGCGCGCAGCGTGCATCGGGAGTATCTGGCACTGGTGCACGGCCAGCCGGCCGCGGCCGGACGCATCGATGCGGCGATCGACCGCCATCCAACACAGCGGACGCGCATGGCGGTCCGCGCCGACGGGGGGCGGGAGGCGGTCACCCATTTTCGCGTCGAGCGTCAGTTCACCGACTGTGCGCTCGTCGCGTGCGCGCTTGAAACCGGGCGTACACACCAGATCCGGGTGCACATGGGGCACATCGGATTTCCTTTGGTGGGCGATCCAGTGTACGGCCGCCGGCGCTGTGCCAATCCGCGGCTCGACAATTTCCCGCGTCAGGCGCTGCACGCTTGGCGGCTCGGATTGATACATCCGGTATCGGAGCTGGAAATATCTTGGTCGATTGCACTGGCGGACGATATCGCGTCATTGATCGCGCAGCTCGAAGCGGAGCAACAGCATGGCGCTTGAAGTGATCGAGGCAGACTGGCCGGCGCCGCCAAACGTACGCGCGATGATGACGACGCGTCTCGGCGGGGCAAGCACCGGCGCATTTGCAAGCCTCAATCTCGGTGCGCATGTTGGCGATTTGCCCGAAGCGGTCGCCGAGAATCGCAGGCGCCTGCGCGCACGACTCCCCGGCGAACCCTTGTGGCTCAACCAAGTGCACGGTACGCGGGTTGCGGCGATGGAGAGTGCAATCGAGGCCGAGCAAGCCGACGCCGTCACGGTCCGGACGCCGGGCTGCGTTTGCGCGATCATGACCGCCGACTGCCTGCCGGTCGTCTTGTGTGACCGGGCAGGCACCGTGGTCGCTGCCGCTCACGCGGGCTGGCGCGGCTTGTGCGAAGGCGTACTCGAAAATGCGGTCGCGGCGATGCGGCGGCCGCCTTCGGCGCTCATGGCGTGGATGGGTGCCGCCATTGGGCCGAGCGCCTTCGAGGTCGGCGGCGAGGTGCGCGCGGCATTCATGACGCATGATGCACGAGCGGCCAAGGCGTTCACTGCGACGCGAAATGCGGAAAAGTGGCTTTGTGATCTGTATATGCTCGCCACGCAGCGACTGCAGGCATGCGGCGTCAGCGCGCTGTTCGGTGGCGGTTCGTGCACTTTCAGCGAACCGGATCGATTTTTCTCGTATCGCCGCGATGGCGTGAGCGGCCGCATGGCGACCTGCGTATGGATGACGGGAAATCCGGCTTGATTTCGACGCCGTCCGAAGATGCCGTGTATTCGACCGAAACGTGCGACGGACTCGTCGAAAAGACGCCGTGCGCGTCTCGGCTATTGATTCTCATCGGAATTGGCGCCATCCTGTGGCCTCGAACCGTCATCGGTATCGCTCGAACGCTGACGACGTCGCGCGGGCGTGCCAGCCAGCCAGAGGAACAGGCACAGGGGCAACACGCCCGCAAAAATAAAAGTAAGAACGCCGCCGACGATCGTTGTATCGGATACGGCGACGAGCAGGGCGACGTACATCCAGGCGATGGCGATTATGTACATGGTGTCGGCGTGATTTACCGGGCGAATCGATCAACGCGCTTTGCCCGCAATTAGCTGGTCAGGAGAAAGGATGACCGATCAAGATAATCCTGCGTTCCCCAACGTCGCTGATTTGATGCAGCAGGGCGAGCAGTTCGCTCGCCAGTTTTTCGACTTCGTCGGCAAGCGCAGCGGGGGTGTCAATGCGCCGGGTGTGAAGTTGCCATTACCCGAAACGGAATCTTTCATTGCGCTGCAAAAAGAGCTGGTGGAAGCTCACACCCAGCTTTGGTCTGAAATGCTCCAACGCGGCAAGGATGGTGAGGTCAGCGTGGCGAAAGCGGCGCCGGGGGATCGTCGATTCAGTGGTGAAGCGTGGTCGGAAAGCCCCGTATACGACTATTTGCGACAGGCCTACCTGTTGAATTCGCAGTACCTCAACAAGCTGGCCGATGAATTGCCGTTGGAAGACGGGCGCTCCAAGGCACGCATCCAGTTTCTCACGCGGCAGTATGTCGATGCCCTCGCGCCGAGCAATTTCGCCGCGACCAATCCTGAGTTCATCAAGACAGCGCTCGAGACCAAGGGCCAGAGTATTTCCGACGGGATCCAGAACCTGCTCAAGGATCTGGACAAGGGCCGAATTTCGATGACTGATGACGGCGCCTTCGAAATTGGGCGCAATCTTGCAGTGACGCCCGGCGCGGTCATCTATGAAAACGAGCTGATGCAGCTGATCCAGTACTCGCCGCTGACCGAAACAGTGGTGCAGAAGCCGTTGCTGATCGTGCCGCCATGCATAAACAAGTTCTACATCATGGACCTGCAACCCCACAATTCGCTGGTGCGATTCATCGTGGAGCAGGGTGTCACGGTGTTTCTCGTGTCATGGAAGAACCCGGGTGAGAAGGAGTCGAAGTCGACCTGGGACGACTATCTCGAGAAAGGTCCGCTCACTGCGCTGGATATCGTGCGCAGTGTCACCCGCGTAAAGAAACCCAATGTTCTCGGATTCTGCGTCGGCGGCACGCTGTTGACGTCGGCGCTGGCGGTCGCACGTGCGCGTGGCGAAGACCCCGTCGAGAGCTTGACGCTCATGACCACGCTGCTGGATTTCGCCGATGCTGGCGAACTGGGGTGTCTGGTCGACGAATCGGGTGTCGCGACGCGGGAAGCGACCATCGGCAAGGGAGGCTTATTGCCAGGGCAGGAACTGGCCAACGTATTTTCCTTCCTGCGCGCCAATGATCTGGTCTGGCAATACGTGGTCGGCAATTACCTCAAAGGTGGCAAACCGCCCGCCTTCGATCTGCTCTACTGGAACTCCGACAGCACAAACTTGCCCGGGCCGTTTCTTGCGTACTATCTGCGCAATATGTATCTCGAGAACAACCTGCGCGTGCCGGGTCGGCTCAAAATGCTGGGTGAGAAGATCGATCTGGGCAAGGTAGATGCGCCCGCGTATTTGCTTGCGACACGAGAGGATCACATCGTTCCGTGGCAAAGCGCTTACCTGGTGCGCAATCTTCTTGGCGGTGAGACGTGCTTCGTACTCGGTGCAAGCGGACATATTGCGGGCGCCATCAATCCGGCGAGCAAGAACAGGCGCAGCTATTGGGTCAGCGACGCCGACAGTGCGGCGCCAGACGATTGGCTGGCGACGGCCGAAGAACGGCCGGGGAGTTGGTGGCTGCACTGGATCGAATGGCTGCGCGAACGCAGCGGTAAGGAAGTCACGGCGCGAGGGCGGCTCGGCAGCAAATCGTATGAGCCGATCGAACCGGCACCGGGACGTTATGTGAAAGAAAGATCTTGAACTGAAGCATCGAAGATTTTCAAATGGCCTGGCGGAACAGGAAGGGCGTCGCCAGACTACGAGTCAGCCCTTCACGATTCGGGAGAGGAGAGATAAAGCATGGCTAGAACAGCACTCGTAACTGGTGGTATGGGCGGTCTTGGTGAAGCGATCTGCATCAAGCTCGCGGCACTGGGCTATAAGGTGGTGACGACCCACTCGCCGGGCAACGCCAAAGCCGAAGAATGGCTGCAGAACATGAACGGCATGGGCTACGGCTTCCAGGCCGTTGGTTGTGACGTGGGCGATTTCGATTCGGCAAAAGAGTGTGTCGCGAAAGTCGAAGCAGAAGCCGGCCCGGTCGACGTCCTCGTCAATAATGCCGGTATCACGCGCGACATGACCTTCAAGAAGATGGGCAAGGAAGATTGGGATGCCGTCATCCGTACCAATCTCGACAGCGTTTTCAACATGACCAAACAGGTCGTCAATGGCATGACCGAGCGCAAATGGGGTCGGATCATCAACGTGTCGTCGGTGAACGGCCAGAAGGGCGCCTTCGGTCAAACCAACTATTCAGCCGCCAAAGCAGGCATGCACGGATTTACCAAGGCGCTTGCCCTGGAAGTGGCGCGGACCGGTGTGACGGTCAATACCATTTCTCCGGGATACATCGGCACCAAGATGGTCATGGCGATCCCACAGGAAATCCTGGACAGCAAGATCATTCCGCAGATCCCGATTGCACGGCTTGGAAAGCCGGAAGAGATCGCCGGTCTGGTTGCCTATCTGTCGTCCGAAGAAGCCGCCTTTGTCACGGGCGCTAATATCTCCATCAATGGTGGCCAGCACATGTTCTGACCGAACGGTCCGGGCAAGCAAAAATGGCGCACTGAGTGCGCCATTTTTGTTGCTGCACTGCACCACGACCATAGTGAATTCGCTTATAATGCCGCCGTGGCAACGCGTCAAGCGTATCTCGGCATGGCTAGATAACGATCGGGAAGTTGTTCGGCGCACGTACAAACGATGACTTCTTCAGGGGCGAATCATGACGAAAAGAGTTGCGCTGGTAACTGGCGCTATGGGAGGGCTCGGTACAGCGGTGTGCCAGGCATTTGCAAATCAAGGCATGACGGTTGTCGCCAACTGTTTGCCGAATTTTCCTCGAAAGGCCGAATGGCTCGCAGAGCAAGAGCGTCAAGGCTTTACGTTCCTGGCCGCAGAAGGCGACGTGTCGGATTACGCGTCGTGCGGAGCAATGGTCGAGAAGGTGGAGGCCGAAGTCGGGTCTGTGGATGTGCTGGTCAATATGGCTGGCATCACGCGTGACAAGTTTTTCAAAAACATGGAAACGCATCAGTGGGATGCCGTCATCAGTACGAATCTGAACAGCGTGTTCAATGTGACCCACCATATCTCGCCAAGAATGGCCGAGCGTGGATGGGGTCGCATCATCAACGTCGCGTCGGTCAATGGCATCAAGGGGCAGGCAGGTCAGACGAACTACTCGGCCGCCAAGGCGGGCGTGCTGGGATTTACCCGAGCACTCGCTCAGGAACTGGCCACCAAGGGCGTCACCGTGAATGCGGTCGCGCCCGGCTACGTGGCAACCGAAATGGTCATGGCGATTCGCGAAGACATCGTGGAGGGCATCAAGGATTCAGTGCCGATGAAGCGTTTGGGCACGCCTGAGGAAATCGGCGGCCTGTGCGCTTATCTCGCCTCTGATCTAGCCGGGTATATCACCGGCGCCACCATTAACATCAATGGTGGTCTGCATATGTATTGAGCGCGCCGCGCTGCGCAATCAATCACGAGAAACCCCGTCGAGCGGCGGGGTTTTTATTTGCGCACCGCGGTATAATTTTTGTTTGAAGTGGGGATTTCACCCACGGAGTGGAGACCATCGCAATGCCCGATCAAGCACGCCTGATCAAGAAATACCCGAACCGACGCTTGTACGACACGCGCACGAGTTCGTACATCACATTGGCGGACGTCAAAGATCTCGTGCTCAATCACGACGAGTTCAAGGTGGTCGACGCGAAAAGCGGCGATGAACTGACGCGAAGTATCCTGCTGCAAATCATTCTTGAGGAAGAGGCTGGCGGCGCGCCAATGTTTACGAGCGAACTACTGGCGCACATGATTCGTTTCTACGGAAACGCGATGCAGGGCATGATGGGGAAATACCTTGAAAACAACATCAAGGCGTTCACCGAATTGCAGCACAAACTGCAGGATCAAGCCCGGTCCATCTATGGCGACAACAGTCCAATCAGTCAGGATCTCTGGGCGCAGTTCTTGAATTTTCAGGGACCCGCACTGCAAAGCATGATGGGGGCCTATATGGAGCAAAGCAAGAAGATGCTCACCCAGATGCAAGAGCAGGTCGAAAGCCAGACACGCAACCTGTTTACCGGCTTCAAGTTTCCCAACTACGTCCCGGGCGAGGGCGAAGAAGGCGCTGAAGTAAGCGAATCCAAGTCCGAACCGTCGCGCCGCAAGAAATAGCCCTTCTCCCCCGTCCGGCGCGTTCGAGTGTCGGCGGGCTCAAGCGCGGTGGCTGACTCGCGCGCGAGGCCGCGTGTGCTGGCCGTCGCGATTTGCCCTCGATGATCGCCCGGTGCGTCTGTCGCGCTTGAACCGACCCTCTAAACTTGTCATAGCCCGCCCCACCTGAGTCCGTGCGTCCAGCACTGATCGCCTGGAGCTGCCGATGTCCCTGCTGCGGCACGCCACGACATGGCGTGCCGTTTTTCTTACACTCCGTTTCGTCACAAACGGAATTCGCGCCCGCGTTTCCGGTAGTCTCAGCGCTATCCGCATCCAGCGGTCAAATTGTGCGAACGAGGTACGTCAATGCAGGAACCGCTACCCGCTCACGATTCGAGTTCATCATTGCGTATTGGCGTCGCTCTTGGCAGTGGCGCAGCGCGGGGCTGGGCTCATATTGGCGTTTTGCGTGCGCTGCAGAACGAGGGCATTCGGCCGGATATCGTGTGCGGATGTTCGATCGGCGCATTCGTGGGTGCCGCCCTCGCGACCGGGGAGCTGGAAAAGTTGTCCCGATGGGTCGAGCGGCTGTCATGGCAAACGGTTGTGTCTTTTCTCGATGTCAGCCTGATCGGAGGCGGTCTGATCAAGGGCGACAAACTCATTCAGTACTTCCAACGCGAATTCGCCGACCGCGATTTCGATGCGCTTCAAATTCCGTTTGCCTGCGTGGCGACGGAGCTGCAGACCGGTCGCGAGATATGGCTTAGGGAGGGCAGCGTCGCCAAGGCGGTGCGCGCTTCCATTGCGCTGCCCGGATTATTCACGCCGGTTGTCTGGCAAAAACGTCTGCTGGTTGACGGTGGTCTGGTCAATCCGGTGCCCGTGTCGCTGTGCCGCGCGTTAGGCGCAGATGTCGTCCTTGCCGTCGATCTGGGCTCGGATATCGTCGGGCGAGCGAAGCGAAGGCTCGGCAACGTGGGTGGCGTCAGTGTGGAGCAAGCCGAGTTGAGTTGGGCTGAGCGCTTGCTCGAGCGCTTCGGCTTGGATGGTGGCAAAGTCGATGGCGGCCCGGAGTACGAGGCGCCATCTGCGATCAGCGTCTTATCGACGAGCATCAATATCATGCAGGTTCGAATTGCCCGTAGCAGGTTGGCAGGCGAGCCGGCCGACGTGCAGATATCGCCGCGCGTCGGGCAGGTTGGGCCAATGGATTACCATCGCGCGGCAGAAACCATCGCCGAGGGCGAAGCGGCCGTGGCGCGGATGATGCCCGCGATTCGCTACATGCTTGGGATCGAGACGGCGGCTCAGGATGGCTGATTTGCTGCTCGAAAAGTTGCGCGAGTGCGTAGGCGAAAGCAATGTGCTTACGGATGCCGACGCCATGTCGTCATACCTTGTTGACTGGCGCGGGCGCTACCGCGGCACTGCGCGCGCGGTTGTTCGCCCGTCATCGACCAGCGAGGTTTCATCAGTCGTGCGCGCGTGCCACGAGGCGCGCGTCGGCATGGTGCCGCAGGGTGGAAATACAGGATTGTGTGGCGGTGCCACGCCGCGTGACGGTGAAGATGTCGTGGTTGTCAGCATGGCGCGCATGCGGACGATCCGGCGGGTCGACGCGCCCGATAATTCACTCGTTGCAGAAGCGGGCTGCACGCTCGCGGCTGTGCAGGCGGCGGCCGACGCACATGAGCGATTATTCCCGTTGTCGTTGGCGTCCGAAGGGAGCTGCATGATTGGCGGCAACATTGCCACCAACGCCGGTGGCGTTCACGTGTTGCGCTATGGCAGCATGCGCCAACTGGTGCTCGGGCTGGAAGTTGTTTTGCCCGACGGAGCGGTCCTCGACTGCTTAAGAAGTCTGATGAAGGACAACACCGGTTACGACCTTCGGCAGCTCTTCATCGGCGCCGAAGGGACGCTGGGCATCGTCACCGCGGCCGTACTCAAACTGTTTCCGCGCCCGCAGCAGCGCGCCGTGGCGTGGCTCAGCATCGAGGATCCGCAAACGGCGATTACGCTGCTGAATGCGCTCAGGCAGCGATTCGGTGAGCGGGTAAGTGCATTCGAACTGGTCGGGCGCAATGCGTTGCAGCTTGTACTCGAGCACATTCAGGGCGCACGCGCTCC
>CBDULG010000045.1:0-14622 GCA_965367985.1 uncultured Rhodocyclaceae bacterium | reverse complement strand
TCCACGCGGCAGTTGTCGCCACCAATCGGCACCAGATCCAGCGGCGCGTATTTATCTATTGGCATCGTGAACTCCTCATTCAGGGTTGTAAACGCCGGTCGTCCGACCGGATAAGAATCAAGACTGGATGCTGATTCATCGCAACATGGGCCAAATTCTGTTTGGCGTCTTCGCCGTGCGTGACGCCTCGCGGCAACGCGAAGCGTGAATCCGGATCAGGATGTGCCAAAAGATAGTGTTGAGCGCGAGCCCAAAATGGCCCGAACGTCAGCGACCCGATCGTAAGGTGAGTCGCCGTCATGGTGAAGCACGACCGGACTTCGAAAAATTCCGATTTTCAATCGATTCTTTCACACTTCATCTTCAATTGAAAGGAAGCCGTGCGTACTCGAAAGTGAGCCGAAACGAAAAAGTTATCGAGATTTATCATCTGACCGGCCAATGCCGCCGTAGTCACCGACGACTGGGCCGAACGCGGGAATCGATGTTGCTACAACGGTTCATTCGCGTTTTGCCGGAGAATGAAACACATGCTCCGTTCTTACATTCAATCGGCTGCGATCACTCTTCTGATCGCCATTGCGCCCGCAGCGGCAACCGAGGCGTGGCTACCGGCCGTCGCTGAGATTCCCGCCGGCGCTTTTATCGCCGGCTCCGACCGTGCGGAACGCGAGGCCGCGTATCGCCTGGACGAGGTCGCATACGGCCATGCGGTGACACGCGAACAGGGGTGGTACGAAGCGGAGCGCGCGCGCGGGCCGGCGCAGACCGCCGCTTACGCGACCATGGTCACGCCGATCACCAACCGCCAGTACGCCGCATTCGTTGCGGCAACCGGGCATCGCGCCCCCGATGTGGATCGGGCGACATGGAAGGCCTACCGGCTGATTCACCCGTATAAGCAAACCCGGCGTTTTGCTTGGCTGGACGGTCACCCGCCGGCTGGTCGGGCGGACCACCCGGTGGTACTGGTGAGCCAAGCCGATGCGAAGGCGTATGCCGACTGGCTCAGCGAGCGGAGCGGGCAAACATGGCGTCTGCCGACGGAACTGGAATGGGAGAAGTCGGCGCGCGGCGTCGACGGGCGCGCTTTTCCGTGGGGCGAATCGTTTGATTCGGCGCGCCTCAACAGCCATGACGCAGGCCCCTTCGACACCACGCCGGTCGGGCACTACCCTGCCGGCGCCAGTCCGTATGGCGTGCTCGACGCGGCGGGCCAGGTCTATGAGTGGACGGCGACCGAGGCCGGAGCCGGGCGCGCGATCGTCAAGGGCGGCTCATGGGACGATAAAGGCTGTGGCGTGTGCCGTCCGGCGGCGCGTCACGGACGCCCGGTCGGCATCAAACACATCCTCATAGGCTTCCGCCTGGTGCGCGAACCATGAGGCACGAGGCGCTGGGTTGGTAATGGTCACCGCATCTTTCGTTTAAGATTCTGCATATGAGATGCGCGCGCCTTTTCCTGATCTTGTCCGGCTTGCTGTTGTTGACGCTGCGCCTTGTGTCGGCGGCCGACGCCTTGCCACTGACCGAACTCGCACATCCGGGCCGCGTGTTGATCCTGCGCCACGCATTGGCGCCCGGAATCGGCGATCCGCCGAATTTCAAGCTCGAAGACTGCACCACGCAGCGCAACCTGAGTGACGCGGGCCGGGTGCAGGCCAAGGCGTTGGGCGAGCGGCTGGCTGCGGCGGGCGTGGCGCGAGCGACCGTCTACTCAAGTCAGTGGTGCCGCTGCCTCGAGACGGCACGGCTGCTGTCGCTTGGACCCGTCGAACCGCTGCAGGCGCTCAATTCTTTTTTCGGCCGCCCCGAGGCGCGGGAGGAAACGCTCGCCGCCTTGCGCGACTTTCTTGCCCGCCTGCCGGTGGATGGCGGGCCGATGGTGCTGGTGACACATCAAGTCACCGTCAGCGCGCTGACCGGCCGCGGCACACCATCGGGCGGCGGCAGCATCTTTCAGCTCAACGGCACGGGTTCGCCGCGCTGGCTCGGCGCCATCGAGGCGAACTGATCGTCATCTTTGAGGAGGCCTGAGCGTGCGCACACTAATTATTGCCGCATCGTTTCTCTTGGCGCTGTTCGTGCATGCCGAACCGGCGGTGCGCGTCACGCAGATCGCTGAATTGGCCGAAGGGCTGTCGCGACCCCATGATGCGGCGATGTCGCCGGACGGCAAGCTGATCTACGTCACCGACATGCAGAACAGCCGCATAAGGGTAGTCGATGCGATGACGCTAGAGTCGCTAGGCGTGTTCGGCGATGGCGAATTATCGTACCCGCACGACGCCGAATTCGACCGTGAGGGGCGCCTGCTGGTGGCCGACACCGGCAACGATCGTGTGGCAATTTACCGGGTCGATGGCGCAAGCGCGATCTTGGAAGACGAGCTCACCGGACTCTCCAATCCGGAAGGCGTCGCAGTCGCACCCGACGGGAGAGTAATCGCCACCAGCACGCGCGCGGGCAGCGTGAGCGTCTTTCGTGACGGCAAGCTCGAGCGCACGATCGGTCGCCGCGGCGCGAACGACGGCGAGTTCTCCAACCCACATGATGTCGAGGCCGCCGCCGACGGCACGGTGTACGTAGTCGATTCGGGCAACGACCGGGTGCAGGTGTTCGACGCTGATCTTAACTATCAAAGCCGCTTCAGCCCTGCACTCGCACTCAACGAGCCGAAATACCTGGCCTTCGACGGCGACACGATCTGGCTCGCCGACGAATACAATCACCGCATCCTGAGGCTCGACGCCGCCTACAATTTGATTGGCGTGCTTGGCACCGGACAGCGGGGACGCAGCGCGGGCGCCTTCTACAAACCCGAGGCAGTACTGGCCCGCGCGCCCTATGTGTGGGTGATCGACACGTACAACGACCGCATCGTGCTGTTGCGGGTCGAGTAGGTCGTGCTTTACCGAAAGAACTCCTCCAGCCGTTCGAACACCGCGTGGTCGGCGCCGTGGCGCCGTACGCCGAGCACGTCTTCGAGCTTTTCGAGTTGCTTGACCATCTGCTCGAGCCGCTGATCTTCGAATACCAGCAGCCAGATGCGGCTGCGCGTCGGGTTGGCAAGCGGCATGCACAGGATGCCTTCGACATTGAACGCGCGGCGCGCAAAAAGCCCGCAGATATGCGACATCACGCCCGGGTGGTTATTGACTTCCAATTCGAGCATCACCTTGCGCAGGCCGGCCGCTTCGCCATTGATCTGTAGTGACATGTCGTGCCCTCCTCAGCCGATCATCTCGGTGTTGGCGGCACCCGGCGGCACCATCGGATAGACGAACGCCTCGCGGTCGATCGACGCATGGATCAGGCACGGGCCGGGCCGCTTGAGTGCGTTGGCCAGCGCTGACTTCGCATTGGTCGCGTTATCGAGGTCGAGCGTGCCGAGACCGAAGCCTTCGGCGACCTTGATGAAGTCCGTCGCGCGCCTATAATTCGACGCCATCATGCGTTTGCCGTAGAACAGGCTCTGCTGCTGATACACCAGCCCGAGCGAGTTGTTGTTCATGAGCACGATCTTGACCTTGAGCCCTTCCTCGGCGAGCGTCGCCATTTCCTGAATGTTCATCTTCAGGCTGCCGTCGCCGCTGAAACACACCACGGTGCGATCCGGCGCAGCGAGCGCAGCGCCGATCGCTGCAGGCAGGCCGAAGCCCATCGTCCCCAGTCCGCCCGAGGTCAGCCACTGGCGCGGACGACGGAACGGATAAGCCTGCGCGGCCCACATCTGGTGCTGGCCGACATCAGTGGTGACGATGGCGTCAACGTCGAGCGCGTCGGCCACTGCGAGCACCAGCCCGTAATGCGAGCGCGCGTCGTCGGCGTTCGGCATGGCCAGCGGAAAACGGCTCTTGAGGCTCGCCACATGCGACAACCAGCGCTTGCGCAGACGCACCTTCAAGCGCGGCAGCAGGGATTCGATCACCTCGGCGACGTCGCCGGTGATACCCACATGCGCCGTGCGGATCTTGTTCATCTCGGATGGATCGATGTCGACATGGACGATCTTCGCGTTGGGACAGAACTGCGCCGCCTTGCCAATCGCGCGATCGTCGAAGCGCGCGCCGACCACCACCAGCACGTCGGCCTCTTCGAGTATGTAGTTGGTGTAGCGCGCGGCGTGCATGCCAAGCATGCCGATCGACAGCGGATGATCGGCGGGCATTGCGCCGAGTGCCATGAGGGTCATCGTCGTCGGCATGCCGACCTGTTCGGCCAGGGTCACTGCCAGATGCGCCGCGCCCGAGTGAATCACGCCGCCTCCCAGGTAAAGCACCGGCCGTTCCGCCGCGTTGATCATTTCGGCCGCGGCATCGATCAGCGCCGTTTCCGGTGGCGCCGGCAGATCGCGCTGTGCCGGCGCCGGATACTCGGCAAAACCGATGTGCTGGGTCTGTACGTCTTTGGGCACGTCGATCAGCACTGGCCCCGGCCGTCCCGACATCGCCAATCGAAAGGCCGCCGGGATCACTTCGAGCAGCTCATTGGCGTCGCGCACGAGGAAGTTGTGCTTGGTGACCGGAATGGTCATGCCATACGTGTCGACTTCCTGAAACGCATCGGTGCCGATCATGCCGAGCGGCACCTGCCCGGTAATTGCCACCAGCGGAATGGAATCGAGTTTGGCATCGGCGATCGCGGTCACCAGATTGGTCGCGCCCGGTCCCGACGAGGCGAGGCACACCTCGGGCCGGCCGGAAACGCGCGCCATGCCTTGCGCCATGAACCCGGCGCCCTGCTCGTGTCGCGCCAGCACGTGATGGATCTTGTCGCTGTGCGACAAGGCGTCATACAGCGGCAGAATCGCGCCGCCGGGCACGCCGGCGACTGTCTCGATACCCTGCCGCTCGAGCAGTTTCACGATCAGTTCCGCGCCAGTCATCTGAATCATCATTTTCTCCGTCTGAGATGCCGGCGGATCGACTGACGGGGGCGCTGGAAACGAAAAACCCCCGCCAGCGACGCGCCGGCGGGGGTTTTGGAAATCTGTTGTGTTAGCTGTCCCCTACGGCGCGCCGGTACCTACGCTGACTACGCGTACTACGACGAACGATACGACTGCCGAAGCGGGGAAGAAGCCGGTGTTCACGAGCCTTGCCTTGAGTGATTCTTTACGGGAACACCCCAATAAAAACACGCCCGCGCGCGAAGTGCAAGCTCCTTTCACGCCGTGCTTTCGTCGCGCAGTTTGCGGCGCAGGATCTTGCCAACGTTGGTCTTCGGCAACTCGTCGCGGAACTCGACGAAATCGGGGGTCTTGTATCCGGTCATGCGCTCGCGGCAATAGGCGATCAGCGCCTCGGCGGTGAGCGACGGATCCTTGCGCACGACGAAAATCTTCACCGCTTCGCCGCTGCGCTCGTCCGGCACACCAACCGCCGCAACTTCGATGATACCCGGGTGACTGGCGACGACATCTTCGACCTCATTGGGATACACGTTGAAGCCGGAGACGATGATCATGTCCTTCTTGCGATCGACGATGCGCACGAAGCCTTTTTCGTCGATGGTCGCCACGTCGCCGGTGCGCAGGAAACCGTCGTCGGTCATCGTGCTCTTGGTGTCGTCCGGACGATTCCAGTAGCCGGCCATCACCTGCGGTCCCCTGACGCACAGCTCGCCGGGTTTGCCGAAGCCCAGCTCCTTACCGTCGTCATCGCGAATGCTCACCTCGGTCGACGAAATGGGCAGACCGATCGAATGATTGAACTCGGCCAGATCGAGCGGGTTGATGCACACCGCGGGCGATGTCTCGGTCAGCCCGTAGGCTTCGACGAGCGTCTTGCCGGTGACCGCTTTCCATTGATCTGCCACCGCTTGCTGCACGGCCATACCGCCGCCCAGCGCGATGTGCAGGTGGGAGAAATCGAGCTTGGCGAAATCGGGATGATGAAGCAGCGCGTTGAACAGCGTGTTCACGCCGGTGATCGACGTGAAGGACACCTTCTGCAATTCCTTGACGAAGCCGGGAATGTCGCGTGGATTGGTGATCAGCACGTTGGTGGCGCCGATCTTGAAGAAGGTGAGGCAGTTCGCGGTGAGCGAGAAGATGTGATAGAGCGGCAATGCAGTGATGATGACTTCTTTGCCCTCGGCCAGAAACGGCCCGATCCACGCATGCGCCTGCTGCAGGTTGGCAATGATGTTGCGGTGGGTGAGCATCGCGCCCTTGGCAACGCCGGTGGTGCCGCCGGTGTATTGCAGATAGGCCAGATCGTCGTGGCCAACGTCGACCGGCGCCAGCGTGTGCGAGGCACCCGTCTGCATGATGTCATTGAAGCTGCGGTGGCCCGGCAGATCCCACGCCGGCACCATCTTTTTCACGTACTTGACCACGAGATTGACGATGAAGCCCTTCGCGCCGCCGATCATGTCGCCGATGCGTGAGACGACCACATGCTTGATCGATGTCTTCGCCAACACCGCCTGCAAGGTGTGGGCGAAGTTCTCGAGAATGACGATCGCTTCGGCGCCCGAATCCTTGAGCTGATGCTCCAGTTCGCGCGGCGTGTACAAGGGATTGCAATTGACCACCACGTAGCCGGCGCGCAAGGCGCCGAACATGACCACGGGGTACTGCAGCAGGTTGGGCATCATGATCGCGACGCGCGTGCCCTTGGGCAGTTTCAGCTCGCCCTGAAGATAGGCGCCAAAGGCTGCTGAAAGCTTGTCCAACTCAGCAAAGGAAATCGCCTTGCCCATGTTGGTGTAGGCGTCGCGCTCTCCAAACTGCTTGCAACTCTGTGCAAACATGTCGCCGATCGAGCGGAACTGGTTGACATCGATCTCCGCCGGTACGTCGGGGGGGTAACTCTTGAGCCAGACTTTTTCCATCGCGTCGTCTCCTCACCGCTGCGCCGATGAATTCGGCGGCTACGGTCGCATCTACTTTTTTTTTATGACGGTGCACTCGTCTGTCACGACACACCGCCTCCATCCCCACAACACGAGGCGCCCCCCTCGGCACCTGGCTGGCATGCTTTCCCGGTCAGTCGTCCTCGCCGCCCTCGGGCCAGTTGCGGATATAGTTTTTCAGCATGCGGTTTTCGAAGCTCTGCTCTTCGAGTACGGCCTTGGCGACGTCGTGAAACGAGATCACGCCAAGCAGCGTACCGTCGTCCATCACCGGCAGATAGCGCTGGTGATGCTCGACCATGTGACGGCGCAACTCGTCCATTTCCATGTTCGGCCCCGCAGTGCGCGGATCGCGCAACATGGCGTCGGCGACGGGCGTCTCGGTCCAGTTGGCGCCGGCCTGATTGAGCAGGTTGAGGACTTCGCGGAAAGTCAGCATGCCGACCATGCGGCCGTGCTCGAAAACCACCAGCGACCCGACATCCTGTTCGGTCATCACCGCCACGGCCTCGGCGAGGCTGCGGTTGGGTGCGATCGTGTAGAGCACCTTGCCCTTGATCGCAAGGATTTCACTGGCCTGCATGTTTACCCTCGTTGCGTTCGCAATGGCGCCGCGACGCGGCGCTCGATTGAATTGATGTTAGTCGATTGTCGCCTGCCGCGAAAGTTGCGCCGCGCCATGCTCGCACCATCCGCCGCGGCGCCGCGGCCTACAACGAATGCCGCGTGCCGTCGGCGAACACCAACATCGCGTGAACCGGCCGCGTATCGAACACACCGGCCAGCGCGGCGCGGTAGCCCTCCATTTGCAGGTGATAGCGCTCGAGCGTCTCGGCATCTGAACTGCCGCTCTTGTAGTCGAGCACCCATACCGCATCGGCGAACACCACCAGCCGGTCGATGCGCCCCAGCCGTCCGTCGGCGTGCACGATCTCCACTTCGTTATACGCAGCCTCGAAACACGCCCTGTCGAAGAATCGCTGCATGTCGGGTGCGTCGACGATGGCCGCCGCGGCGCGCTTCACGGCATCGGGCAGCGCGCGCGGCTCACGCCCGCCCAAGGTGGTGCGCGCCTCGATCAGGGCGTGCATGGCGATGCCGAAGGCCCTTGCGGCGCTTGATTCGTCGGACGCCAGACGCTCGCCGACCGGCGCCGGAACCGGGGTCGGTACTGCGTCCGGCACGGGCACCTCAGGGATTTCGGTTGCGTCGGAATCTGGCAACACGCCGTGGCTGGCGCCATCGGAGAGCGTTTCCAGCGCTTGCTGCAAGCGTGTGTAGCAGCTTTCGCCGTCCGCGCGTGACACCGACCCGCTCGCCACAAAGGCCTGTGCAGCGCGCGTGATCGCCACGTAGAGCAGGTTGAGCGCTTCGCGCTCGGCCGCTGCCGCTTCGGCGTCGAACACGGCGTCGCGCGCGCGGCCCTTGAGTTTTCCGCTGGCATGCAGCGAAAAGTGTGCCGGCACGGCGGCGCCCACCGGCCAGTCGATCAGCGGCTGAAAGTTGTCCGGGCGCTGATGCGCATTGTTGGCGTCGATCAGCCACACCACCGGCGCTTCAAGGCCTTTGGCGCCGTGGATGGTCATGATGCGCACGCGCCCGTCGCCGCCCTCGTCGATCAGCGCGCCTTCGTCGGGCGCCTCCTCGTCCGACGCCCGTTCGAGCCGCGCCAGTTCGGCGACGAAGCGCGGCAGGCTCGGGAATCGGCCACCGTCGACGCCCAACGCGAGCGCGAGGAAGGCTTCCAGATTGGCCCGCACGCCCGGCCACATTGGCGGCGGCACACGGCGCCGGTAGGCGGCCATGACATCGGCTTCGTGATAGATGCGATCAAGCAGATCGTGCACCGGCAGTTGCGCCGCCAGCGCCACCCAGCGGGCGAGCGCTGCCACCGCACGCGCCGCGGCAGCACCGTGCGCATCCGCCGAATCGGACAAACCCTGCAAGCGCGCCCACCAATGATCTTCGCCCTGCGCGGCCAGCACGATCAAGGTGTCATCCGGAAGTTCGAACACGGGTGTACGCAGCGTGTGCACAAGCGCCAGATCGTCCGACGGTGTCGTGAGGAAGGTGAGCAGCGCGACCAGATCTGCCGCTTCAAGCGTAGTCAGCAATTGGCCGCGGCTCACGCTGGAGTAGGGCACGCCGGCTTCGCGCAAGGCGCGTTCGTACTCGGGCAGGATGCGGCGCGTACGCGTGAGGATGAGCACGTCGCCCCAGCGCAGCGGCCGCTGCGCGCCCTCGTCGTTCACGCCGACGCGGCCGACCCAGTCGGCAAGCGTCTCCACCATTTGCTGGGCTTCGATGCGGCGCGCGATATTCTCCTTGACCAACCGCGCCGCACTGAGCGGATCGCGCAGGCCGCGCTCGTCATCCTCATCGTACTCGTCGTCGCCACCCGCCGCGCTTGCCGGCGGCTCGACCAGCGGCAGCAACATCACCTGACCGGCCAGATCCGTCTTGTGCGCGTGCTGCGCTTCGAAACCGGTGAACGCGGGCGCGTTGGAAAAGACTTCGTTCACCACGTCGACCACCGCCGGTGCATTGCGCCAAGTGTGGTTGTTGGGCAGCCGGGCCGCGCCGAAGTGTTCGCCCAGCCAGTTGGCGGCGTGATCGAAGATGCGCGCGTCGGCGCGGCGGAAACGGTAGATCGACTGCTTGGGATCGCCCACCATGAAAATCGACGGGCGCCAGGCATCGGCATCGTAGGCCGACAACCAGGCGAGCAGAATGCGCCACTGCAGCGGATTGGTGTCCTGAAACTCATCGAGCAGCACATGACGGTAGCGCGCGTCGAGCCGTGCCTGCAGATACGGCGCCTGGCCTTCGTCGCACAGCAATCGGTCCACCTGCACCTCGAGATCGGCATAGTCGAACAGCCGCCGGCTGCGTTTGAAGCTGTCGAACGAATCGAGCAAGGCCGTGCCGGCGCGCAGTGCAGCGGCGTTGAAGGCCAGAATGCGAACCTCGTCGCGCGCATCGACACACCGCTGCACCCGCTCGCAAAGCTCGGCATGCAGTGCGAGAAAGTCGGCTTCACCGGACGACGTCAGTCGCTTGGCCTGTGCCGCAGACGGTTTCCTGATGCGCGGCGTACCGCCGCCCGTGATGAACACCGGCATGAGCGCATCGAAGCAGGCCGCGGGGTCATCGATCAGCAACACCGAACGCAAACGCTCGGCCGTGGATCTGTCGGTATTTGTATTGCGCGCCAGAAAATCTGCGTAGCGCTCGCACTGCGCGACGACCGGCCCGCCGAAAAACGCGCCGAGCGCGGCGTCGTCGGTGGTCGCGCCGAGATCATCGCCCAGGCGTTCGATCATCTCATCGAGCGAGGCCTCGCCGCGGAACACCTGCCACTCTGCGCGCCGCGACACGAAGGCGCCGAGCATGGCGCGTGTGTTCGCCAATCCGAAGATCTCGAACAGCTCGGTCAGCGCGCGCGCCTCGGCGCTATCGGGCGCCTGTGCGCAGTGACGCGCAAAAATCGTCCACGCTTCATCGAGCAGCGGCTGCTCGGCTTCGGCCAGCGTGAATCCGGCCAAGCCCGAAGTCAGGCTGGCGCCGGCCAGAATGCGGCCGAACCAGCCGTGGAAGGTGGTGATGGTCACCCCGGGGCTGGCCTGCTCAACGGTCTCGATGAGGCGCCGCGCGCGCGCGAGCAGACCGGGTGCCGCATCGGCATCGACGCCGCGCGCGGCGAGAAATTCGCAGGCTTCGGCGTCGTCGGCAAGCGCCAGTTCGCGCAGCCATTGGCGCAGGCGGGCTTCGATCTCGCGCGCCGCCTTGCGAGTGTACGTGATGGCGAGAATGTCGCCGGGCCGCGCGCCATCGAGCAAGATGCGCAGCATGCGCGACACCAGCAGCCAGGTCTTGCCGCTACCTGCGCAGGCTTCGACCACCACGCTGCGCGCAGGATCGAGCGCGCGGTGGGTGAACGACTCAGTCATCGTCTACCGGCTGGTGGTAATCCTTGCGGCACAGGCCGCGCACCGCGCAGTAATCACACACCATGCCGGTGCCGTTGGCGACCATCGGCGCGCCCGCCCCGATGTGCTCGAACAGCCCGATGAGATGCGTCACATGCGCCTCGACGATTGTCCGCGGCGCATCCAGGGAAACCGTCTCGATGCGCTCGCCGTCGAGCGACACATAGGCCGCTTCGCGCACCGCCTCGCCGGCGAGCGCACCGTACACCGCCAACTGGACATCCTCGGGATCCTTGACCTGTTTTCGCAGTGCGGTGCGGTCGCGCGTTTTGTAATCGAGCACCGCCACGGCGCCCGAACCGGCTTCGTCGACGCGGTCGAGCCGTCCGGTCAGATTCAAGCTGCCGCCATCGGCAAGCGGCAACGCACGTTGCAGCGCATGTTCGCCGGCCACGTAGCGCCAGCCTTCCGCTTCGCGCGCACGCTGCCAGTCGAGATAGTTCGGCAACTGTTTGCGCCAGCGCACCGCCCAGGCAGTTTCGAGATAGTTGGCCGCGATCGCCTTGCGGAATTCGTCGTCGCTGATCGCCTCGAGCGCGGCAAGCATCTGCGCCGCATCGCCCTCGCTGACCATGGGGTACTGCCGGTGAAAGCGCTCGAGAATGGCGTGAACCATCTGGCCGTAGTCGCGCTTCTCCAGCGCCTCGCGCACTTCGGCCGCGGCGTCGAGGCCGAGTACGAAACGCGCGAAGTACTGATATGGGCAATCCAACAGCGACTGATAACCGTAGGCCGTGATGCGATGCGGACGCATCGCCAGCGGCACCGCGGGCGCCGGCACCGGCTGGCCGAGCGGCTTGACCTCGGGCATCGGCACGGGCGCGGCGCGGCGCTTGAGCGTGCGCTCGAAACGCAGCACATGCGCCAGGTCGAGCAATTCGAGGTCGGCCGCGATCTGGCATGGCTCGCCGCCCTTGAGCTGCTGCCAGGTAAAGACGGCGCGCCCGCTGGCGGCGATCAGACCGGCGAGATCGGCACGCAGGCGCTGGCGGCTTGCCCCCGGACCCGGCAGTCCAAGATCCTGCCGCGCGCCCTCGTGCACGAAGACCGGCCGTGTCTCGGCCGCGCGCAACTGCTCGGCGTCGGCGCCGATGACGATGGCGACATCGAAACCGCGCAGCCGGCAGGCTGGCAAGTGTGTCATCACCACCGGGCTGCGGATCGAGCGGTCGCGGAACAACGCCTCGTCGAGCCGGCCGTCCAGCCACGCGCGCCATTCGTCGAAATCGAGCGCGCAATCCTCGTCGTGCAGGTCGTCGATGCACCCATCGAGCCATTCGAGCAACACCTCTCCCGCCGCATCGGCCTGCAGGGGCACCATTGCACCCAGCGCGTCGAACACTGCGCGCAAGCGCATCAGCCAGCGCTGCGGCGGCGCCTTGGTCATCGGCAAGGCCTGCCGCGCAGCGAGCAGTCGCGCGGCAAGCGCGGCGGCGCCGGCGTGCTTTGCGACGAGTCGCGCCAGCGCATCGAGTCCGCTCGCCAGATTGGCCTCGCGCACGGTCCGCTCGAGCATCAATACGGCCTGCTGACGCGTGTCCGCCGTGATATCGCCAAACACGAACGGCGACTTGCAAAGATCGAGCACATCGCGGTGGTAGCCATCGCGCGCCAACACCTCGAGCACCGCGTCGACCAGTGCCGCAGCGCGCGTGGTGGAGAGCTTCCAGCCCGATTCGTCCTCGACCAGAATGTCGTCGCGCTCGAGCAACGCGCGTGCCCGGCGTGCCACCAGCCGATCGACGGCAACCAGCGCGATCGAAGCGGCGCCCTCGAGCAGCGCGCGTCGCACCGCCTCGGCAACCGCGTGCGCCTCCTCCTCGAGCGACTCGGCGTAGAGGAGCACTACGCGCTCGTCGAGCGGGAGCGCGTCATCCGGCGCCGCCGCGCGATCCTTGAGCGGCGCCCCCTCGTCCGCTGGCCAGGCCAGGTCGAGAAAGATCAGCGCCGGATCGTCGGCGGCATGCCAGTCGGCTTCGCACAGCACCACCGGCGCCCGCTCGGCGTGTTCCGCCAGCCATGCCTGCCAAGGCGCCGGAAGCGGGCCTTCGGCAACTACCAGCAGCGGCGATGGCGCCGTGCGCGTCCATGCCGCGGCACCGAGCAGACGTGCGGCGGTCAGCGAAGGTGCACCCTGCGCTTCGGCGTACCACAGTTGATGGACGACGCTGGCCTCGAAACGCAAGCTGGCGTCGTCGCGCGCAGCGTAGGCGCTCGCCAGTTGCGCGCTGAGCGCGGCTTCATCTTCCGCAAGGCGGGCACCGTGCGTGGTCAGCTCGTCGAACAGCGCAACGAATTCGGCACACAGCGACCACAGATTGCCCTGGTCGAACCAGTGCCGCGCGCGCAACTGGCGGTACAGCGCGAAATGGCGTCGCTGCTCCGACACGGGCGTGAATTCGGCCGCCCAGGGCGCGAGATGCACCTGCAGCGTTTCGACCGCTGGCAACAGCAGGCTGCGCCCGGCGCCGCGCACCAGGGCGCGCTTGAAGGGCGGCGCGATGAGGATATTGGGTACGACGACGTGCCAGGCGGTCAGATCCGGCCCGCCCTCGACCGCGAGCAGCGCGCGGGCGCACGTTGCGACGTACCCGGCGCCGGGAGCAATGCGGTGATACTGCACAGCGCTCACGCCGCGCGCCGGCGCTCAGCGCTCGAGCAGGTGCCGCTTCTCCTTGACGCCCGCCCAGTCATCCGCGTCGGGCAGTGCGTCCTTGCGCTCGACGATCACCTTCCACTGGCTCGCCAATTCGGCGTTGATCTGAATGAAATCCTGTTGGTCGTCCGGCACGTCGTCTTCGGCATAAATCGCCTCGACGGGACACTCCGCCACACAGAGCGTGCAGTCGATACATTCTTCCGGGTCGATCACAAGGAAGTTCGGTCCTTCATGAAAGCAATCCACCGGGCACACGTCGACACAGTCGGTGTATTTGCATTTCACACACGATTCGGTCACTACATAGGTCATTCGCTTCGCTCTCCCAGAAAACCACCTGACAACGCCCGCAATGGTTGCGTCCGCGCGCTTCTACAGGGCAATACTATAGCGCGCGCAGGCCCGCTTTCGTGCCCGGAAATCTGTCCTGGCGCGCTTTTGGCTTGACGCAAGCGCGCGCTTGGCATAAGTTTCCGGCAACGACACCGTTCACGGCGGCTGCCAAGCCAGTCGACCTGCCCGAACGCCGGCCGTTTTTCCGGCCGCATCCACCCCGTTGAAAAATCACCCCCCTGACGCGAGGAACCATGAGCGAGCATATTCATTACGTCACCGACGGCACTTTCGATGCCGAGGTGCTTCAGTCACAAACCCCGGTATTGCTGGATTACTGGGCGGAATGGTGCGGCCCGTGCAAGATGATCGCGCCCATTCTTGACGAGGTGGCGAAAGAATACGAAGGCAAGCTGAAAATCGCCAAGCTCAATATCGACGAGAATCAGGACACACCGGCCAAATTCGGTATTCGCGGCATTCCCACGCTGATGCTCTTCAAGGGCGGCAACGTCGAAGCGACCAAAGTCGGCGCCTTGTCCAAGTCCCAGCTCACCGCGTTCCTCGACAGCAACCTCTGATTACTCTGGATTTGCGCAACTTTTTCCCGCGACGCCCCTAGTCTCTGGCATTTGACCCCCTTCCCCGGCGTCGCGGCTTAAATTCCCTCCCAGTAATGCTCTCCGGATTACCCGGACTCGATTCCCCCTACCTGTAGATCATCATGCAACTTTCGGAGCTCAAAGCCCTCCACGTCAGCGAATTGCTGGAAATGGCCCA
>CBDULG010000044.1:0-14642 GCA_965367985.1 uncultured Rhodocyclaceae bacterium | reverse complement strand
TTTCGGCCTGCAAGGCAGCGACACGCGACTTCAGCTCGCGATTTTCCTGCTTGTATGCGTTGAACAGCCGGACGAGTTCGTCTAGTTGCTCTTCGAGGTGGTCGAGTTCGGGATTCATGGCCGCAATGGTAGGGGCGGTCAGGCAAGGATTGCAAGTAGCGCCGCAGCATGTTCCGCGCCAAAACACGCGGCCAGCCGGCGCGCATCGATATGTGCGGCGAGCGTATCGGCAAGGCGCTCGAGATCGGCTTCGCGCCGTGCCGCCAGATCGACCGTCACCGCGCCGCGCAGTCCGGCCCATTCGAGCAGCGCGCCGAGCGCTTCGGGCGTGTCGAAAACACCATGCACATAAGTCGCCACGATGCGGCCGTCATCAGAAACGAAGCCGTCCTGCCGCCCGTCGGCATAACGCACCGCGGGTGTCGTTGCGCACGCGAACTCGGTGTGCCCCATATGGATTTCGTAGCCGCGCATCGGCACCGCCGCACCGAGCATGAGCTGACCGCTCACCTCGGCCAGCCGTTTGCCCGGCGCCAGCGTGGTCTGCGCGTCGATCAGTCCGAGTCCGGCACTCGATCCGGGCGCACCTTCGACGCCAGACGGGTCGTGCACATGCGCACCGAGCATCTGCAAACCACCGCAAATACCGACCAGTTTGCCGCCGTATCGCACATGGCGCGCGATCGCTGCGTCCCAACCCTGCGCGCGCAGCCACGCCAGATCGCTACGCACGTTCTTGGAGCCGGGCAACACGATGAGATCGGCGGGCGGCACTTCCTGCCCTGGCCCTACCCAGCGAAAATCGACCTGCGGATGCAGGCGCAACGCGTCCACATCGGTGTGATTGGCGATGCGCGGCCACACCGGCGCGACCACGCGCAGCGCCGTCTCGCCCTTGCCGACGCGCGCATCGGCCAGCGCATCCTCGGCGTCGAGAAACAGCCCGTGCAGATACGGCACGACGCCCAGCACCGGACGGCCGGTGCGCGCTTCGAGCCAGTCCAGGCCTGGCTGCAGCAATCCGGGATCGCCACGAAAGCGATTGATGACGAAGCCGCGCACCCGCGCCTGCTCGCTCGGCGAGAGCAGATCCAGCGTGCCGACGAGATGCGCGAAGACGCCGCCGCGGTCGATATCGGCGACCAGAATCACCGGACAGTCGGCCGCTTCGGCGAAACCCATGTTGGCAATGTCGCGGTCGCGCAGATTGATCTCCGCCGGGCTGCCGGCGCCCTCGACCAGCACCGTGTCGTATTGAGCGACGAGGCGCTGCCAGCTCGCCATCACGGCGCGCATCGCGGTGCGCTTGTAGTCGTGAAAATCGCGCGCCGACAGCGTCGACACCACCTGGCCGTGGATGATGACCTGCGCCCCGATGTCGGAAGTCGGTTTGAGCAGCACCGGATTGAAATCGGTGTGTGCTGGAACGCCGGCCGCCAGCGCCTGCAAGGCCTGGGCACGGCCGATCTCGCCGCCGTCTGCGGTCACCGCCGAGTTGAGCGCCATGTTCTGTGGTTTGAACGGCGCCACCCGCCGCCCGCTGCGCGCCAGCCACCGCGCCAGGCCAGCCACCAGCGTGGTTTTGCCGGCGTCTGAAGTCGTGCCTTGGACCATCAGCGTGGCACAGTCGCGCATCACTTGATTCCTGCCGGGGCTTTTCGGGCTGGGGATTATCTCACTGCGCGGCGCGTGGCCGAAACGCGACGATGCGCGACAGCCGGCGCGATTTCCTGCTACAAGCACGGTCATGAAGCGCTTTCTTCGCACCCTGCTGCCATGCCTCGCGCTGCTGGCCGGCGCCCCGGCCCACGCCGAGCTTGCCGCCACCGACGATACCGATACGCAGATCTCGCTGCATGCCCCGGCGCGGCGCATCATTGCGCTTGCCCCGCATGTCACCGAACTTGTCTTTGCAGCCGGCGCGGGTGACCGCCTGGTCGGCGTCGTCGAATTCAGCGACTTTCCCGCGGCCGCCAAGGCTTTGCCGCGGGTGGGCAACTACACACGCTTCGATCTCGAGGCGATTGCCGCGCTCTCACCGGATCTGGTCATCGCCTGGCAAAGCGGCAATCCGGCGGCGCCGCTGGACCGCCTGCGCGCGCTCGGCATCGCCGTGTATGTCACCGAAGCGGACGCGCTGACCGACGTGCCGCGCACGCTGCGCGACATCGGCACGCTTGCCGGCAGCGAAACGCAGGCCAACGCCGCTGCGGACGCGTTCATCCAGCGTGTCGACGCGCTGCGTGCGGCCTACTCAGCGCGGCCCCCGGTGTCGGTGTTTTATCAGATCTGGCACCAGCCACTGATGACGATCAACGACCGTCACATCATTTCGGACGTCATCCGTCTGTGCGGCGGACGCAACGCCTTCGCTTCACTCACGCTGCTGGCGCCCAAAATCAGCGTGGAAGCGGTGCTCGCGGCCGATCCGGAAGTGATCGTCGCCAGCGGCATGGACGAAGCGCGTCCCGAGTGGCTGGACGCCTGGCGGCGCTGGCGGCAGTTGACGGCGGTGGTCCGCGACAACCTGTTCTTCATTCCGCCCGACCTCATCCAGCGCCATACCCCGCGCATTCTCGATGGCGCCGAACTGCTGTGCCACCATCTTGCGCAGGCGCGCGCCCGTCGGCGATCAGCGACGCAAAACCAGTAGATTTTGGTGCGCGCAGGTCAATGCCGTGCGAAGGTAATCATTCGGCGTCGGCGCGTTGCGCGCAGCCGTCGTAATGGGCACGCCAGCTTGGCGCAACGTGATCCCACCACAGTTGATCGAAGCGCTCGCACAGCCGGTCGAGCGAGTCATGCAGGAAATGCGCCGCGGCGCTGTCGTGGTGCGCGGATTCCGCGCCGATGGCACTCGGATCGACGCGCAGCGCTGCCAGCCGCTCGCCGAGTGAGGGATGAAGCGTTACACCCGCGTGCGCTTCGGACAGGCTCGGCAGTGTCCCGGCGTGGGCCGACTCGCGAAAGCCGACGGTAACGCCATGGCCCATGTCGCGAAAAGGCAGTATCCCGGGCTGCGGCCGTTCGTTGGCCTGCGCCATGATGGCGGTCCAATAGTCCTGCTCGATGAAATTCGCCTTCATTGCCACGTCGAGCAGCGTTTCACCGAGCACATCGGCGCCGACAATGCGCGCCCCTTGCCAATCGGCTTCATATTCCTCGAGGTGGTTCAAGCGCACCGCCGCACGCACGTCGGCCGCAGACCAGCGCGCCAGCGCGCGGTGGATCAGCCGCGCCGGCAACGTCGCATCGTCGGCCAGGCGGTCGCATGCGCGATGCCACCATGCGCGCCAGTGCGCAGCCCAGCCCCCGATGCCGCGTCGCTGGCGGGCCAGATGGCCGGTCTCATGGGCAAGAATGGCGGTCAGTTGCGCGGGCGCGATACTGAGTACGAGCGGCAGGCCGATGACCAGTGTAGTGCGCATCGGCCCGAACACGCCCCAGCGTGGCCGCTGATGCACCGCGGCGTTCATTTCGGCGGTGATATGCACCGCGTCCACCGGCTTGGCCCCCATGCGCTTGGCCAACGCGTCGGCCAACTGGTGAAGCGCCGGCGCTTCGCCGCGCGGCAGATCGATGCCGGCCGCCCGCGGGCCGGCGGGGGCAAGCCAGCACGCCGCGCGCAGCGCAACTCCACCGACGGCCGCCGCAGCCATCCACAAACCCGCCTGTTGCCACCATGCTGCGTCGCCACAACATGCTAGATAAATGAGTCCACCCGCAACACCTGCGGCACCTCCGCCGACCCCCGCAAGCACCGTCAAACCGAGTGCCGCGCGCCAAGTGAGCTGGCGTGCCAGGCGGCAAGTCGTGTCGGCGCAGAATGCGGGCTGGGGTTGCATATTTTTCTTGCGAAGTGTTGGTAAGCCCAATGTAATCGACTGAATCCGCAAGAAAAATAGACCAAAGGTGATATTGAGTCAGCGTTCATGACGGGCAGATGATGACGCACAGATACCAGTGCCGTGCAAGGCCAGACAATGTCTCGCTTTTCGGGTGATGGGGCTTACCACAGGCCCACGCGAAAAAAACAATCGAGAAATTTGTTTCGTGATGTGCGCTGCACAATAAGTCACGCTCAGGTGGCCCGCAACGCGGTTTCGACGTGTGCTTCGCGAATCGGCAAGTTGGCCACTGCGGCAATCAGCGCCAGCGCAATGTCGGCGTACCACATCCACTGGTAGTCGCCTGTCTGCACGATGGCAATCCCGCCCAGCCAGGCACCGAGAAAGCCGCCAATCTGGTGCGTGAGCAACGTCAGCCCGAACAATGTGGCCAGGTAGCGCGTACCGAACAGCTTGCCGACCACCCCCGCGGTTGGCGGTACGGTGGCCAGCCAGGTGAAACCCAGCCCCGCGGCAAACAGGTAAAAGGTCATCTCCGTCTTGGGCGCCAGCAGATAGGCAATGATCAGCAGCGCCCGCGATGCGTACATCCAGAACAGGATCAGCTTGCTGCGATAGCGCTGCACACACCAGCCGGCATACAGGCTGCCGGCGATGTTCGCCAGGCCGATGATCGCCAGCGACCAGCTCGCCACGTGCACCGGCAGTCCGCACGAATCGACCTCCCCCGGTAAATGGGTGACGAGAAAGGCAATATGAAAACCGCAGGTAAAAAAACCGGCGTGCAGCAAGAGATAGCTGCGGTCGACGAAAGCGTCGCGCACGGCGGCGCGCAGACCACGATCGGCAAACTCGGGCGCCGCCGCAGGCGCAGGCTCATCGACTGGCCTGGGCCGCCCGCGCATCGCGCGCGCGATCGGCAACGCGGCCAGCGTAATGAGTGCAAGCGAATACATTGCCCCCATCCAGCCGAAGGCGAGAATAAGGCGTTGCAGCAGCGGCGCGAAGACGAACTGGCCGAATGACCCCCCGGCGTTGATGATGCCCGCCGCCATGCCACGACGTTGCGCGGGCAAGCGCTGCGCCGCGGCACCAATGAGCACGGAAAAACTCCCCGCCCCGGAACCCGCGGCCATGAGAATGCCGATGCTGAAAACGAGGCCGACGCCCGAATCCATCAAGGGGGTGAGGGCCGCCCCCGCCGCCATGATGATGATGCCCGCGGCCAGCGCGCGCCCCGGCCCGTAGCGGTCGGCCACCGCACCGGCCACCGGCTGAACTGCGCCCCACATGAATTGCGCCACCGCCATGGCAAAGCTGATCGTCGTGATACCCAGGCCGGTCGAGGTGTTGATCGGCGACACGAACAACCCGAGCGTTTGCCGCCCGCCCATGGTAATGGCGAGCATGGCCGCCGCCATGAGCACCAGACCCCAGCTCTTGAGCGCTGCATCATCGCGTGAAGACATTCTTGATGCTCCCTTCCACGTCCGGCGCAAGGCCGTGGCAGATCGTCACTTGAACGCCGTTCGGCAGCCACCTCGACAGATCCAGTCCAAAGGCCTTTGTCGGGTGTGCCGCTCTCCTGCTGCGGCGGGAGCCCAATCCATCTCCGATCGCCTGTGCGCCGCCGGGTGTCTCGAGTCGGCGTGAAACAACTGAATTCGTGTTTGGCGTGGCGCGCGGACCGCGACGATCGCTCAAGTTCGACACGCTCCTAGCCGATCGCGCGCCAGACTTCCGTTTCGACACTGACGCAATCTTCCGCACCGGAGACCATCAGCACCCGATCCTGCACGGTGATCTGCCAGGCGGTGGTACGCGCCAGATGGACGCTCAGGGCCTTTACCGCATCGTCCGGAAATGCGATCACCTCGAGTTTGCGCAGCCGCGCAAGGTCGCGCTCGACACCCGTCCACCACATGCGCGCCGCGGCGCCACCATAAGGATGCACGGTCACCCGCTCGGCCCGGCCCGCCGCCTTGAGCAGGCGGCGGGCGTCTGGCTGGCCGACCTCGATCCAGCGCGCGATTCGCCCGTCGAGGGTGCGCTGGCACAAGTCTGGCTCGTCCGGTGTGCACACGGCGCCTGTCATATCGAATCCGTCGCCGGCGCAACGCGCAAACGCAAGCACGCGTGCCACCAGCCGCTGGTCCGTTTCCGAGGGATGTCGTGCCAGGGTGAGCGCGTGATCGGCATAGTAGTGCCGATCCAGGTCGGCAATCTGCAATTGGAACTTGTACACCGTCGATTTGATTGCCATGTGGCGTGTGCTCTGAAAAAGCGTCATCGTAGCGAGTTGTCGCCGCCGCGCGTGTTGCACCGCAAACTAATCCCCCGCCGGCGCCGCGATTCCGTTACACTGCACGCCACCGTACGCACCGACCAATCGGCGTACCGGCCACCTTTTCTCACCCCGGCCACGCAGCAACAACGCGTCGCCAACGTTCCCGCCCGCCTCGATTGGTGTCTCTCGACTTGAGCGACAGGCCGTCGCTGGAGTTGAACACAATGCAATCCGAAAACACCTTTGCCGCCCTCGGGCTGGCAGAACCGCTGCTGCGCGCGCTCAATGACGCCGGCTACGCCACACCGACACCGATCCAGACGCAGGGTATCCCCGCCGTGCTCGCCGGCGGTGACCTGCTCGCCGCGGCACAAACCGGCACCGGCAAAACGGCCAGCTTTGCGCTGCCCATCCTGCAGCGCTTGATGAGCTCATCGCAGCGCACCCGCAGCGGCCGCCCGCGCGCGCTGGTGCTCACGCCGACACGCGAACTGGCCGCCCAGGTCGATGAATCGATTCGCGAATACGCGCGTCACGTGCCGGTGCGCTCCTTGGCCGTTTATGGCGGCGTGAGCGTCGGCGGCCAGAGCAGGGCGCTGCGCCGTCCGGTGGACATTCTTGTGGCGACGCCCGGCCGCCTGCTCGATCACATGAGCCAGGGCACGCTCAACATGAGCGACATCGAAGTCCTCGTCCTCGACGAAGGCGACCGCATGCTCGACATGGGTTTCATCCGCGACATCCGCAAGATCATGGACAAGCTGCCCGCCAAGCGCCAGAACCTGCTATTTTCGGCCACATTCACCGACGATATTCGCGCGCTCGCCAACGGTCTGCTCAACAATCCGTCCAGCGTTGATGTGGCGCCGCGCAACACCACCGCCGAACGCGTCGATCAGTCCCTGCTGATCGTGCCGCAGCAGGCCAAAAAAGACGCGCTGATTCATCTCATCCGCGAGAAGCAGTGGTTCCAGGTGCTTGTCTTCAGCCGCACCAAGCACGGCGCCGACCGGCTCGCCAAGCAACTCGCGGCGGCTGGCATTCCGTCCGAAGCGCTGCACGGCAACAAGGCGCAGAACGCACGCACGCGTACGCTCGAATCGTTCAAGCGCGGGCGGCTGCAGGTGCTGGTGGCAACCGACATCGCCGCACGCGGCATCGACGTCGACCAGTTGCCGATGGTCGTCAATTTCGAACTGCCGCATGTGCCCGAAGACTATGTGCATCGCATCGGCCGCACAGGCCGGGCGGGTTCCTCGGGTGGCGCTGTGTCACTGGTCGATCCGGTCGCCGAGGAAAAACAGTTGCGCGCCATTGAAAAGGTAATCAAGCGACGCATCGAGCGCGTCGAAATTGCAGGCTTCACGGTGGCCGAGAGGCCTGCTGGCGCGGCCAGCCAGCGCACACCACGCGGCGCCAAGTCGCCATCACAACGCCATAGTCACCGTCACCAGGGCGATCGCCCGCGGTCCGACGCACCCCGCCCGGCAGTGAGCAATGCGGGTGAATCCAAGCGCAGCCCTGCTGGCCGCAGCAACGCGCCGCGGCGTGCACGCAGCAGCCCGGGCGTGCCGCGTACGCGCGACTGAGCGACGCACAGGCGCAACAAAAAACGCCGATCCGAGGATCGGCGTTTTTTGTTCGCGTCGCCTTAAACTTGATCGACACCATACTTGTCCGTACGGAGTCGGTGTAGTATCCGTCCGCTGTATTGCACGTTCTACATCACGCGGAAGGAAACCAACACATGGACTTTCGAATCCAGTACGAGAACAAACGCCAAGCGGCGCACGACGCCGTCGACTTGGTGCGCGACGGTGACACCATCGTCGTCCCGACTGGCGTGGGCGAGCCACCTGCCCTGCTCACCGCCCTCTCGGACCGCCGCCGAACACTGTCCGATGTGGCCGTCAGCCAGATTCTGCCGTTGCGCAAGTACGCGTATTTCGACGAAACCACGCTGAACAATGTGCGCCACATGGCCTATTTCTTCGGCGGCCCGTCTCGGCCAGGCGGACAGGCGGGCTGGATCGACTATCTCCCCGGCTATTTTTCCGAACTGCCGCAACTTATCGATCGCGGCCTGACGCCCGCCGACGTTGTGTTCTCGATCGCCTCGCCGATGGATGAACACGGCTACTTTTCGCTTTCGCTCGCCACCGATTACACCATGGCGGCGATTCGGCGCGCCCGCGCGGTGGTGCTCGAAGTCAATCCGAACGTCCCCTTCGCCTTTGGCCATTGTCATGTGCACATCTCGCAGGTCGCCGCGCTGGTGGAGACGGACGAGCCCATTCTGGAAGTCGGACTGCCCGAGATCGGCCCGGTTCAAGCGGCTATCGGAAGGCAGGTCGCGGACCTGATCGACGACGGCTCGACACTGCAGATCGGCTACGGTGGTATTCCGGATGCGGTGGTGATGCAGCTCAAGCACAAGCACGATCTGGGCGTACACACCGAAATGATCGGCGACGGCATTCTCACCCTGCTCGAAGCCGGTGCGATCACCAATCGGAAGAAGACTCACATGCCGGGCAAAATCGTCGCCACCTTCGCCCTCGGTTCGCAGAAACTCTACCGCTTCATGAACCGCAATCCGGCGCTCGAAATGCACCCGGTCGATTTCACCAATGATCCGTTCATCGCCGCGCAGAATGACAAACTGGTCGCCATCAACGCCACCATGCAGATTGACCTGATCGGTCAGTGCGGCTCGGAGAGCTTGGGCTACGCTCCGTATTCGGGCACCGGTGGTCAGGCCGATTTCGTGCGCGCGGCGAACCGTTCACGCGACGGCAAGGCGTTCATCGTGCTGCCATCGACCGCCAAGGGAAACACGATCTCGCGTATCGTCCCCACGCTCACCCCGGGCACGCATGTCACCACCAGTAAGAACGACATCAACTACGTGGTGACCGAGTACGGCGTCGCCCAACTGCGCGGAAAAACCGCAAGACAGCGTTGCGATGCCTTGATCGCCATTTCCCATCCGGATTTCCGTGGTGAACTGCGCGACAGCGCCCGGCAGATGCGCCTGCTCTGAGCCCGAATAGACGCGTCCACCCTGTGGATCGCGGCATAGCGAAGGGAATGGCCCGAAAAAATGCCTGCTCGCGAGCAGGCATTTTTTACCGCTGAGAGCGACGCACTCAGCCGCGTTTCGGCACCATGATTTCCGCTTCACCCTTGAGCACGACGGTCTCGCCGACCGTGCATACGGTGTCAAAAATCGCTTTGCGCTTCTCCGGATTGAGGCTCTTGACCGTCACCCGCGCAACCACCGTTTCGCTCACCCGCACGGGCGCTGTGAATTTTAGTGTCTGCGACAGATAGATCGACCCGGGACCGGGCAACTTGGTGCCAAACACGGTCGAAATAAAGCTGGCAGCCAGCATGCCGTGGGCGATGCAACCGCCGAACATCGATGCCGATGCCAGTTCCTCGTTGAGGTGAACCGGGTTGCTGTCGCCGGAGATACCGGCAAACATGAGGATGTCTGCGTGCGTCACGGTGCGCCCATAGGCAGCGCTCATGCCGAGTTCGAGTTCTTCGAACTGGTAGCCGTAAAATTCTTCAAAAGCTGATTCTTTCATTGCAATCTTTCCTGACGTGCCAAGCGCCGCCGACAGAAAAAACCCGGCATTCGCCGGGCCTCTGGGGACTGTCGCCGCGAACGCGTCGACTTATTTACCGTTTACGGCTGCTTTCAGTGACGCGCCAGCGGAAAACTTGGGCACGCTGGATGCGGCGATCTTGATGCTGGCGCCGGTCTGCGGGTTGCGGCCGGTGCGCGCGGCGCGCTTGGACACTTCGAAGGAACCGAAACCGGTAAAGGCGATCTTGCCCCCCTTGGCCAGTTCTTCGGTAATGATGTCCAGAACACCGGACACGGCGCGATCGGCTTGCGCCCGCGAGAGGTCCAGACGATCGGACAGGGCTTCGACAAATTCACCTTTGTTCATATTGATCCTTGGCATTGGGAGTGGGTGGGCTGAATCACTGCCGCCGATTCTAGCACCGAAAATTCGTGTGTGTGGCCGCTCAATACGAGGAAATACACGGTTTTTCGCCGGTTATGTTTCCGATTGTCACATCTGCAAACGCGCTGTTACGCCCTGCACCTGCCAGCGCGCCGCGCGCAATGCTGCGTGCATGATGGCGGTTCGCGCATTGCGCGCCTTGTAACGTATCGGTCGCTTCGGGCATTTTCAGGTTTACGCCGCGGCGCCGCGTGACGCATGGCAAGATGCGTTTTTTTTCCGCCAAACCGACGTGAAAACACCGTGCCGCGGCAACCTGTTCGACGCGCTGCCCGCACCTCAGGACGAGGAAAGCTTCTTCACCTTGTTCGACAGCAGGGGCGTGCGCATTGAAAGGATTGTTTCACACCACCATGCCAGCCCCCCCGGCTTCTGGTACGAGCAGGCCAACGACGAGTGGGTGTTGCTGTTGCGCGGCGCGGCGACGCTCGAATTCAGCGACGGCCGAACACAGACGCTCGACATTGGCGATTGGATCACGCTGCCTGCAGGCTTCCGCCACCGTGTTGCCGACACGGCGGCGCATACGGTCTGGCTGGCGGTCCATATGGCAAAATAGATCCGCGCCACGCTTGGGGAATCCCGGCAATTCGACGGAAGCGTTACGCGACCGGGGCTCAGCCGATAGAATGGCGAAGTTTTTTCCGCCCGACGATGTCGACCCAACCGATTTCTGCCATTCCGGCACCGGTGTATTTGAGGCCCACTTTCATGACCGAACGTACCCAGCTGAGCGGCCTGCAGGTCGCCAACACGCTCAAACAACTGCTCGAGAACGAGATCATCCCCGGAACCGGCGTGAGCGCCGACCAGTTCTGGTCGGGACTGGCAGCCATCGTGAGCGACCTGGCGCCCAGGAACCGCGCGCTGCTGGCCAAGCGGGACGCCCTGCAGGCCAAGATCGACGACTGGCACCGCGCCAACGGCAAAGGCGACTTCGCCGCCTACAAAGCGTTCCTGACGCAGATCGGCTACCTCGTGCCCGAGGGGGACGACTTCGCCATCGAAACGGCCAACGTCGAGCCGGAAATCGCCAGCCAAGCCGGCCCGCAGCTTGTCGTTCCGATCATGAACGCGCGCTTTGCGTTGAACGCCGTGAATGCACGCTGGGGCAGCCTGTATGACGCGGTCTATGGCACCGACGTGTTGTCAGAAGCGGACGGCGCGGAGCGCGGCACGGGCTACAACCCGGTGCGCGGCGCCAAGGTGGTCGACTATGTGCGCGGCGTGCTCAACGAGTCGGCCACGCTGGAAGACGCCAATCACACGCACGCCACGCGCTACTTCATCGAAAACGGTGCGCTCAGGGTCGAGCTTGAGAATGGCAGCACAGTGGGTTTGGCCGACAACAGCCAGCTCGTCGGCTACCGCGGCGATGCCGGCGACCCGGAGGCCATTTTGCTGGCCAAGCACGGCCTGCATTTCGAGATCCAGATCGACCGCGAACACCCGATCGGCAAGGCCGACGCGGCGGGGATAAAGGACGTGCTGATCGAATCGGCCACCACCGTCATCATGGATTGTGAAGACTCGGTGGCCGCGGTCGATGCCGAGGACAAGGCACACGCCTATCGCAACTGGCTCGGGCTGACGCGCGGCGATCTGGAAGAGACGCTCGAGAAGAACGGCAAGACGATCGTGCGGCGGATGCATGCCGATCGTGAATACACCGCGATCGACGGCGGCACGCTCACGCTCAAGGGGCGCGCCATGATGTTCGTGCGCAACGTCGGCCACCTCATGACCACGCCCGCCATTCTCGATGGCGACGGCAACGAGATCCCCGAGGGCATTCTCGATGCGATGTTCACCTGCGTCGTCGCGATCCACGACCTCAAGGGCAACGGCAAATTCCGCAACTCCACGTCGGCCAGCATCAACATCGTTAAACCGAAAATGCATGGCCCCGAAGAAGTCGCGTTGACGGTCGAGCTGTTCGGCCGTGTCGAAGACGCGCTCGGCCTGCCGCGCAACACCATCAAGGTCGGCATCATGGACGAGGAGCGCCGCACCTCGGTCAACCTCAAGGAGTGCATCCGCGCCGCCAAAGAACGTGTGGTGTTCATCAACACCGGCTTCCTCGACCGCACCGGCGACGAAATCCACACCAGCATGGAGGCCGGCCCGTTCGCGCCCAAGAGCGACCTCAAGGCGATGAAATGGATTCACGCCTACGAAGACCAGAACGTCGATATCGGGCTGGCCTGCGCGCTGCCGGGGCGCGCGCAGATCGGCAAGGGCATGTGGGCGATTCCCGACAACATGGCCGACATGATGGCCTCCAAAATCGCCCATCTGGAAGCCGGCGCCAATACCGCGTGGGTGCCCTCGCCGACCGCCGCCACGCTGCACGCGCTGCACTATCACATGGTGGACGTGCACGCACGCCAGCTCGAACTGAAAAGCCGCAAGCGCGCCAGCGTCGACGACATCCTCACCATCCCGCTGCTCGGCGATCGCAAATTGAGCGCCGAGGAGATCCAGCGCGAGCTGGACAACAACGCGCAGGGCCTGCTTGGTTACGTGGTGCGCTGGGTGGACCTGGGCATGGGCGCGTCCAAGGTGCCCGACATCAACAACGTCGGCCTGATGGAAGACCGTGCCACGCTGCGCATCTCCTCGCAGCACATCGCCAACTGGCTGTATCACGGCATCTGCACCGAGGCACAGGTGCTCGAAACGCTCAAGCGCATGGCGGCGGTGGTCGACAAACAGAATGCGCACGAGCCGAACTACCGGCCGATGGCGCCGGCCTGCGACGGCATCGCCTTCCAGGCCGCCTGCGATCTCGTCTTCAAGGGGCGCGCGCAGCCCAACGGCTATACCGAGCCGCTGCTGCACGCCCACCGGCAAAGCGTCAAGGCGCGTGCCCGGGCGTAGCGTTTTCGGCTCACCGACTCACAATTACCGGCGGAACCCTCCGCCGGTTTTTTTTTGTTTTCGTGCGCCGCAAGAACCTCCCGCCAGAAAAGTACGTCTACGCCAGAGCATTGACGTTCGTCGTTTCCGGGAGTACCCGCATGTTTGCCCGAATCGCCATCTTGATTTTCAGCCTGGTATCGCTCACCGGCTGCGCCAGTTCGGCCATCGAGCAGTCATGGGTGGCCGAGGATGCAAGCACGGTGCGTCTCGGCAAGACGCTCGCCTTCGTGATGGTGCCGTCGGAAACCGATCGCCGGAACTCCGAAGACCTGTTCGTGCAAACTCTGCAGCCCGCGATCGACGCCACGGCCGCCCATACGGTGATCGACGAAATGCCGTTCGAAGCGCCGGCGCAGGACGAGATCACGGCGAATGCGCGCCAACTCGGGTTCGATTCGATCCTCGTCGTGCGCATCGTCGAAACGCGTGATCAAGCGGTTTACCGGCCTGGCGCCGGCTACATGTTCAGCCGGCATCACTTCGGCCTGTGGGGGCATCACGACTTTGGCTTCCCGTTGCTCGATCCGGGCTATTACGACACGGTGCGCGTGATGGTCGTCGAGTTGAGCCTGTACGCGCTGGACGGCCAGCGGCTGCTGTGGACCGGCAATGCCGAATTGTTCAACCCCCGCGACCTCACCGGTTCGGTCAAACGTCTCGCCGACGGCATGATCAAGGACCTGGTTGCCAAGGGGCTGCTGCCCTGACCGCAGGCGAAAGGCTCAGCCCGCGCGACGCTCCGCCGCGTCCTCCAGCGCCCATACGCCGGCAACCACGTCGGCCACCGCGCGCAGCACCGGATCGTTGGCACGCTTGGCGAGCATGGCAAAGCGCAGCTTGACCGGCGCCAGCGCCATCGGCAAGACCTCGATGCTGCCTTCCCGCGCGGCGCGCAGCGCGTCGTCGCGACGCACGATGCCCAAGCCGAATCCCGCCGTCACCATCGCCAGTACAGCGTCTTCCTGATCGGCCACCACGGTCTTCACGGGTTCGCAACCATGCGCCTCGAAGATGCTGCGCATCACCTTGTAGTGCTCGCAATCGGGCGAGGTATACACCCACGGCAAACCGGCCAGCGCGACCACGTCGGTGACATCGATGCCGTCGCACAGCCCCTTCGGCGCAGCCACCGCCATTATCTCCCGATCGATGACGAAGGTTTCGATCTGCGCGTCGTCACAATCGCCGCTCATGAAACAGGCGTCGAGCCGGCCGGTGCGAAGGGCACGCAGGTTGGTCTGCGTGCTGCCCGACAGGAATGCGACCTCGAGACGCGGATAGCGCGTGCTCAACGCGCGCTGGATATCGGTGAGGCGCAGAAAGCGCGCGTCGCTGTTAAGGCCGATGTTCACCGCGCCCAGCAATTCGTCGCGCAGACCGCGGGCATGGTCGAGAAACGCGCGCGCCGCACCCAGCGCCTGCTGCGCAGGTCCAAGCAGTTGAATTCCGGCCGGGGTGAGCTTCATGCCCTTGGGCGTGCGTTCGAACAGGCTCACGCCGAGCTCTTCTTCGAGCGCCTTGATGTGCGCGCTGATCGCCGGCTGG
>CBDULG010000043.1:0-14672 GCA_965367985.1 uncultured Rhodocyclaceae bacterium | reverse complement strand
CAAAGCTTTCGTTCGCCGATCGGATCAAGATCGATCTGGCACGCACGCTTTACGGAACCGAGGTTCCCACCGCCGCGCTGTGCTACGTGTGGGCCGACAAGGACGCCGTGGGAACGATCGGCCCCAACCCTTACACCGACCGTGTACGCATGATCGTGCTGCAACGCGGCGATGCGCGGGCTGGCGAGTGGGTCAGCGAGCGGCGCGATCTCGCCGCCGATTTCAAGGCGGCCTTTGGCGAAACCGCGCCACAAGTCACCGGCATCGCCGTCGGCGCCGATACCGACAACACCGGCGGAGCTGTCGAGGCACGTTTTGCCGACATCCGCTTCGACGCGCTGCGCTGAATTTTCGCCTGAGGGTACGTCGCACCGGGCGTCGCTTCGCCAGCACGCAGCGTAATTCCCGTTGGCATCGTTTGAGGGCACAATAGGCAATTACCCGAAAGCACTCAAGAGTCCGCTCATGAACCGTTTGCTCGAAGTCCTCAAACTGGGCCAGCAAATCTGGCTCGACAACCTCTCCCGCAGCCTGATCCGCGACGGCCATCTCGAGCGCTTCGTGCGCCAGGAAGGCGTTGCAGGCGTTACCACCAATCCAGCCATCTTCCAGAAAGCGATCGCTGGCGGTCAGTATTACGAAGACGATCTCGCAGCGCTCAAGAAGCGCAAGATGAGCGCCGAAGAACGTTACGAGGCGCTGGTCATTCCCGACGTGCAGGCAGCCTGCGACGTGCTGCGCGACACGTGGGAGACGACTGCTGGCAATGCCGGCTACGTCAGCCTCGAAGTATCACCCGCGCTGGCGCATGACGAAGAGGGCACGGTGACCGCCGCGCATCGTCTGCACGCGGCGGTCGCGCGCGACAACGTGCTCATCAAAGTGCCCGCCACGGCGGCCGGCTTGAAGGCCATCGAGCGCCTGATCGCCGACGGCATCAGTGTGAATGTCACGTTGATGTTCTCGCTCGCCCATGTCGATGCGGTGGCGGAGGCGTATACACGCGGCCTGCAACGGCGCATCGATGCCGGCAAAGAGGTGAGCGGTATTTTTTCGGTCGCCAGCCTGTTCCTGAGCCGTGTCGACGTGCTTGTTGACGAAATGCTCGAAGCGCGCGGCGGCGATGCGCTCGCCTTGCGCGGGCGCAGCGCGGTGGCGCTGGCAAAGCTCGCCTACGAAGCCTATCTCGAACGCTTCGAAGGACCGGGCTTCGAGCCCCTCAAGGAACGCGGCGCGCGACCACAATATATGCTGTGGGCCAGCACCGGCACCAAGAATCCGGCTTACAGCGATCTGCTGTACGTCGAACCGCTGATCGGGCCGGACACTGTGAACACATTACCGGACGCCACCCTCGCCGCGCTCATGGACCATGGTGATATCGCCGACCGGTTGGAAGAAGACGTCGAAATTTCCGCGACCCACTTTGAAGCGCTCGCCTCACTGGGTATCAACATGTACGAGGTCGGCGAGACGCTGCAGGCGGCCGGCGTAAAGCAGTTCGAGGATGCCTTTGCGGCATTGCTGAAAGTCACCGAATAACACCCGGACATCGCAGCGGAAACGAAAGAGGCCACCGTCCGCGGTGGCCTCTTTCTTGTTGCGTTGCCGGGCGAGTTGGGCGGATGCATGTCGAAATTCATCGGGCGGCCCTTGAGATGTGCAAGCACCCTCTCCGCGCGCTGAAATACGCGCATAGCGACACGCCCGAGGCAGTGTGCCGATTAGTGTGCAACAGCCCTGACGCGCTTGCTGTCGACCTCGGACAGCCGATCGCCCGCGTTTAGGAGAACGTCCGGTAACCGCCGCCCGATTCGTTCAGAAACCCAGGCGTTCGAGCAGCGCGTCGACCTGCGCCGGGCTGATCACCACATCCTCACGGCCCTCGCCATTGATCATGGGCCCGTTCAGCAGGCTGTCATCTTTGCGTCGCGGCTTCTTACCCTCGGGCGCCGTTTCTATCAGCACTTCGAGCAACTGTGTTTCGAGCGCTTGCGCCAAGGCGACGACTTTCTTGAAGACCTGGCCGGTGAGGCCTTGAAAATTCTGCGCGATCATGATTTCGGTGAGTTGCGCGTGCGTGGCGCGGCTGTCGTCGGCCACCGCGCCGAGATAATCGCGCGTCTGGCTGCCCAACTGCGTGAATTCATCGACCGAGAGCTCGTTGGCAAGGACCCTGTCCCATTGTGCGCGCAGCGTGTCCGCACGACCGCCGACGCGGTCCTGGATCGGCATCGCGATATCGGTGGCATTGAGCACCCGGCTCACCGCCTGCTCGGTCGTTTGCGCGATGTGATTGAGCCGCTCGCATGCGTCGGGGATGGCTTCGGCAGCCTGCTCAAGCGAGCTGTCATGACCCAGCTCACGCAAGGATTCGTGCACCTGGCGCGTCAGCTGTCCGAGCTTGCGGTACAGTGCATCGCCCTGCATGGCGCCGGTTTCGACGGCAGGCGATTCTGACCCCACAGCCGTATCGTCGAAACTTTCGGCGACTGAATCGAACAGCGCTTGCAAGTCGTGGGGTTCGCTGCCATCGGCCACCTTCGCGTCGATGACTTCGAGGCGCGGCCTGTCGCTCGTTGCGCCGGCCATGCTGTCGAAAAGCGACTGAAGATCGTCCGCGTCGCCCGAAGGTTCGAATTTGGTTTTTTTTGCCATGCTCAAGCTCCCGGTTCCGCCCGCGGTCAGCCCGCTTCCCGCGTCGTCATCTTCTCGATGATTTACTCGCGTTTTCCTGCAAGCCGCGTACGCGCGTCGATATGGATGAGCGCATCGGACATACCGTGTCTCAAAAGACGCCCCGGCTTCTAAGCGAGCCCGTGGGCGCTACTTGCTTCACTGATCCTGGATAACGGCTGGCCGGCGCGCTTCCTTTGACAAGGCAAGAGCGGCCGGCCCAGCGTATGCAGAATCGACGGCCAGGCGTACGCCGCTGAGTAAAGCCGGCGATTCCAGCAATCGCGGTGATCAGACGGCGCCTGACGCCGCGCGCTCTCGCCATTGCCAAGCAGGCAAATTCAGGAGATCGGAAACAGCTTGCCGAAGTTGGCGATGTCCAGCACCTGACGCACGCTGCCGCGGGTATTCGTCAATTGCACTTCGCGCCCCGCGCCCTTTGCCTTGTCGCGCAGCATGAGCAACATGCCCAGTGCCGAACTGTCGAGATAGGCGACTTCGCCCAGATCGACCCGCACATCGCCGGTGTCCTGCAAGACACGCTCGACCGCATCACGAAACTCGCGGTGGGCATTGAAATCGAAACGCCCGCCCAGTTTCAGCACCGTGCCGCCATCGGCGGAATTCACTTTCACATCCATTTCATGTTCCTCGTTTGATCACGCTCATTCATCGGCTCAGGCACGCGGCTGCGCGGCCTGAATCGGCGCGTGCGAGCTGATCGAGCACGCGCCGGGGAATCTGGTTAAGGGCGGCGATGTCGACCGCCGCGCCGATGCGCGCGGCCTCGCGCGGCATGCCGTAGACCACGCTGCTCGCCTCATCCTGGGCGACGGTCCACGCGCCGGCCCTGCGCATCGCCAGCAGGCCCTCGGCGCCGTCCTTGCCCATGCCGGTCAGCAGCACGCCAAGTGCGCGTCGGCCGGCCACGTCGGCGGCACTCTGAAACAACACGTCCACCGACGGGCGATGCCGGTTGACCGGCGGCGCCGGTGACAGGTCGCAGTAGAAGCTGCCGCCGCGAATGATGATGCGCAGATGGGAATGACCGGGCGCCACGTAGGCGCCGCCGGCCAGCGCCGGTTCGCCCTGTTCGGCCTCCTTCACGTTGAGTGCGCACAGGCCGTCGAGACGGCGCGCAAACGACTGGGTGAACATTTCCGGCATGTGCTGGACGATCAATACCGGCGGACAGCGCGCCGGCAGACGCGCAAGCACTTCGTGAATCGCTTCGGTGCCACCGGTCGACGCGCCGACGCAGATTACGTTTTCGCTGATCGCGCGCGTGTCGAGGGTCACCGCGGCCGCTGGCTCGGGGTCGCGCACGGTCGCGGGTGTGCTGTGCCGCGCACGATAGGTGGCGCGGATCTTTTCGCGAATCTCATGGCCGTAGTCGAGCAGCGTGCGCACGTTCTCCGCCTTCGGCTTGGCAATGAAATCGACCGCCCCCAGCGCGAGCGCCTTGAGTGTGGTTTCTGAACCCCTGGCCGTATGGGCCGATATCATCAGCACTGCCATCGGGCGCAGGCGCATCAGGCGGGCAAGAAACTCGAGCCCGTCCATGCGCGGCATTTCGACGTCGAGCGTCAGCACGTCGGGGTTGAGCAGCTTGATCATTTCGCGGGCCTGATGGGGATCAACCGCCGTGCCGACCACTTCCAGATCGGTATCGACGCGAATGATCTCCTGTAGCAGCGCGCGCACGACCGCGGAATCGTCGCAAATGAGCACCTTGATACGTTTGCTCGCCATGACGCCTCCGTCAGAACAGTTCGACATCGCCGGACAGCGGCGCGCGGGTGAGTCGGTCGGCATAGGCGCGCTCGCGCGCGCTCACCGTGTCATTGCCTACATGGATCAGTTTCTTGATCATCACGCGCCCGCTGCGCGGGAAGAAATAGACCTTGCGCGGATAGCTGTCGAGCATGTCGCGCGCGCGCAAGGGAATTGCTTCGCGGCACAGATAATCGAGCGCGAACTGTGCGTTGCGCGTCCCCACGTCACTGCCGGCCAGCGACGCCATGACGCGCGCGCCGCCGAACACCTTGGCCTCGAGGCGCCCCCTGCGGGCGCCCAGCTTGATTAGATCGTTGATCAGCACTTCCATCGCGTTGACGCCGTAGCGGGCCGATCGCGAAAGACCGTCGTCTGCACTGGCGTTTTCCGGCAGCATGAAATGGTTCATCCCGCCGATACCGGCCTCGGGGTCGCGGATGCACGCCGCCACGCAGGAACCGAGCACCGTCACCAGGGCGACATCCTCGCGTGTCGCGTGGAATTCGCCGGGCAGCAGCTTCACCGCGTCGGTGTCGAACGTGCGGTCGAAATAGCGCAAGCGGGCCGCCGGCGATTTCGCGCGCGATTCAGTGCGCGGACGCGTCGCGGCGTTGATGGACACGTTCATAGACGGTGTGGACACGTTCATAGACGGTGCGGCCGCGCGAGCGGAACAGGTCGGCGGCATGCAAAAAGCTTTCCGAGTGACCGGCAAAGAGCAGACCCTCGGGTCGCATCAGCGGCGCGAAGCGGCTCAAGATGCCGTACTGCGTCGGCTTGTCGAAGTAGATCATGACGTTGCGGCAGAAGATGAAATCGACCGGACCGATGATCGGGTAGCGCGCATCGAGCAGGTTGACGCGGCGGAAACTGAGCAGACGCTGGAGTTCAGGCGTTACTCGCACCTCGCCCGCATGCGCCCCAGTCCCCTTGAGAAAGAACTGGCGCAGCCGCGCGGGGGCCAAGCGGGCGACCCGATCCCCGGCGAAGATCCCCGCTTCGCCCTTGGCGAGCACCTGGGTATCGATGTCGCTGGCAAGTATCTGTACCGGCGGGGTCATGGTGTTGAAGGCTTCGCAGGCCGCCATGGCAATGGAATAGGGCTCTTCACCGGTCGATGCCGCGGCGCACCAGATCTTGATCGGGCGGCACGCGTCCATTGCCTTGAGCTGTTCGGCGAGAATATCGAAGTGATGCGGCTCGCGAAAAAACGAGGTGAGATTTGTGGTCAGCGAATTTGTGAAACGCTCCCACTCGGCGCTGTCCCTCTCGATGCGTCGCAGGTAGTCCGTAAACGCGCGATCACCACAGGCGCGCAAGCGCCGCGCGAGGCGGCTGTAGACCATGTCCTTTTTGGCCGGTGAAAGCGCGATGCCGGCGTGGGTATGGATGAGCGCGCGGATCCTGTCGAAATCCGCGTCGGTAAACTGGAACTCGCGCACCAGTGGCGGCGCGTCGGCGGCGCCGGTGGCACGGCGCCGAAGGATGTCCAGCTGCACGGCCAGCGGAACGCGCGCCGCGGCGTTGGGCCTGCGAGGCCTGACCGGCTTGCGCACTGCGTTGGTCACCCTCAGAACTCCTCCCACTCGTCATCCATGTCCACGCCTGCAGCGCGCTTGAAACGTGGCAGCGGCAGCGTGATTTCGTGACGCGCGGCGCGCGCGGGCTGACGCACCGGCAAGGTCGACACCTTCGCCTTGCGAGGTGCGGTGACTGGCGAACCGTCGCCAGCGTCGCGCTCCGAGAGGCGGAACATCGCCACCGCCTGTACCAGCGAGTGCGCCTGATCGGCCAAGCCTTCGGCGGCGGCAGCGGCCTGCTCGACCAGCGCGGCATTGTGTTGGGTCACTTCATCCATCTGCGAGACCGCCTGGGTCACTTGCTCGATGCCGGTGCTCTGCTCGTGACTCGCCTCGCTGATACGCGTAACCAGCGCGGTGAGGCGCTGGAAGCTGCCCACGACTTCGTCCATCGTCTTGCCGGCGTCGTCGACCAGCGTGGCGCCGTCTTCAACTTTGCCCGCTGAATCGGCGATCAGTGTCTTGATTTCCTTGGCGGCCTGGGCGCTGCGCTGCGCCAGCCCGCGCACTTCCGAGGCGACCACGGCAAACCCGCGCCCCTGCTCGCCGGCGCGCGCGGCCTCGACCGCGGCATTGAGCGCAAGAATATTGGTCTGGAAGGCGATTGAGTCGATCACCCCGATAATGTCGCTGATCTTTTTGGCCGATGCCTGGATGGCCGCCATGGTGCGCACCACCTCGTCCATTTTCTTCCCGCCCGCCTCGGCGACCGCGTTGGAGCGCTCGGCAAGTTCATGTGCCTGGCGGGCACTGTCAGCGTTCTGCCGCACGGTAGCGTTCAATTGCTCCATCGAGCTGGCAGTCTCTTCCAACGAGCTGGCCTGCTCCTCGGTGCGCCGCGACAGATCGGCGTTGCCGTCGGATATTTCCCCGGCGGCGATGTGGATCGCCTCGGTCGACACCTTGATCTGGCTGACCACCTCGCGCAAGCGCTCGACGGTGGAATTGGTGTCGTCCTTGAGTTGCGCAAACACGCCCTCGTAGTCGGCGGTAATTTTCTCAGTCAGATCGCCTTCCGCCACCGACTCGAGCACCCGGGCAAAGTCGGCCAATGCCGATTGCACCGTGGCCATTACGCCGTTCATCGCCGCGGCAAGCTGGCCCACGAAACCGTCGCCTGTGGCCAGCTCGACGCGCTTGCTGAAGTCGCCGGCGCTGGCCGCGTGCACCAGGCGGGTGATTTCCTGTTCGACCGCCGACTCGTCCGTGCGGTCGCGCCATTCACCGATCGAACCCAAGTGCTGGCCGCGTGAATTGATGATCGGGTTGGTGGTCAGTGCGTACTGACGTCCGCCGATGACGATTTCCGACTGCATGGTTTCGCGCATCGTGCGCAGACGCTCGACGGCGACCGGCGGATCGGGATAGAACATGCCGATCGACGAGCCGATGAAGTGCTCCGCACTGAAGCCGGGAATGTGTTCGCGGATCGCCGCCTCGGTGCGGCGCAGCGTATTGCGCATCGCCTTGTTGGCGTAGATCACGGTGCCATCGGTGTCGGCGATGCGCACGTTGGTCTGTACCGCATCGAGCGCCTGCACAACGCGATAACTTTCGTCGGCCTTGCGCTTCTGATCCGCGAGGTTGATACCCAGACGGATCTGCATGACCCGCACCGTATCGAGCAGCTTGCCCATCTCGTCGCGGCTGATCACGCGCACCGGCGTGCGGAAATCTCCGCTGGCCATATCCTCCAGCACACTGATCGCGATACGCACCGGACGCACGATGGCGCGCATGATCGACACGCTGACTGCGGTCATCAAGACAACGCCGGCCAGTGCGATGCCGAGCATCCAGGCCAGTCGGTTGTCGATGCGCGCGATCGCCGCGGATAGTTCCCGCTCGGCCACCGAGATTTGCAGGTCGACCAGTTCACCGATCTTGCGCGACACGGGCTCGACCGCGGGATACAGACGGTTGGCCGTATAGCCCGCCAGGGCCGCCGCGTCGCCATTGCGCAGCACCGCGCGCAGCGCTTCGACCGAAGCGTCTGCCTGCGCGATGAGCGCCGAAACCTCGCCGGTCAGCACCTCTTCAGGCGCCGTCATCGCGGACGCGCGGTAGGCCGTCCAGTCCGCGTGGATGGCCGAGCGCGCGCGCTCGATATTTTCCAGCGCGAGCGCGTAGGAAATACTGCCGGCGTCCGCCTTGTGTGCGGTATCGACGATATTCACGGCATACATGTCGGCGGTCTGTTTGAGTTGCTTGAGCGGCAACAGGCGATCGTGGTAGACGGTGGTCAGGCTGTTCAAACTGCCCGACATGCCCAGGTAGCCGAGCAGGCCGACTGCCATCATCAGCAGTGCGACGACCGCGGTAAGAATCCCCAGCCGGCCGCGGATCGACCACCAGCCAATCTTGTGCGACAGGTGCGCCGATTTCTTGACGACCCGGCCCTCCTCGATGCGCAGGCCCTTTGCGGTGCCTTCGCAGAAATTCCGGTAGGCGCGCGTCATTTGTTCGACGGCGTCGCGCGAGGCGCGGGTGCGCACCGACATGTAGCCGGTCACCTGGCCACGTTCGATCACCGGCGTGGCATTGGCCAGCACCCAGTAGTAGTCACCGTTCTTGCAGCGGTTCTTGATGTAGCCGGTCCATGGCCGGCCCGCCTTGAGCAGACGCCACATGTCGGCGAACACCTCAACCGGCATGTCGGGATGACGGATGATGTTGTGCGGCCGACCGACCAGTTCCTTCGCCGAATAGCCACTGATCTCGACGAAATCGCGATTGACCTGGGTGATCTGGCCGTTCAAGTCGGTGATCGAGACGAGGGCATGTTCCTCATTCAGCTCGATTTCGGTGTCGGTCACCGGCGTGTTGATCTTCATTGCATCCCTCGTGCTTCCTGTCGCGCGCCGCGCCGCCTCAGAGCGGCCGGCGCGCTTGTGCCAACTGACCGATTAACGGCGTGCGCAGCGGCTTCTTGACCGCGCCGGCGCGTTGCTCGCTGCGCCGCATCAAGCGACCGGCGCCGCATCGATCAGCGCCATGTCGGGCGATAGCATCAGCCGTTCGATGTCGATGATGATCAACATGCGCTCGTCGAGCATGCCCAGCCCAAGGATGTGGCGTGCGCCCACCTGCGCGGCAAAATCAGGCGCCGTGTGAATCGCCTCGCGCGGCAGCGCCATGACGTCGGAAACACTGTCGACGACGATGCCCACCACGCGCTCGCCAAGATCAAGGATGATTACCACGGTGAACGGCGTGTAGGTCTGCTCGCCGACGCCGAATTTGATGCGCAAATCGACGACCGGCACGATCGTGCCGCGCAGATTGATCACCCCCTTGATGAACGCTGGTGCGCCGGCGATTGCAGTCACCGGGTCGTAGCCGCGGATCTCCTGCACCTTGAGAATGTCGATGGCGTACTCTTCCTCACCGAGCGTGAAGGTGAGAAATTCCTGTGCGGCGATATCGTCGAAATTGCCGGCCGCCGCTGCGGGCACGGCACGCTGATGTTGCATGATGCGGCTCCTGTTCCAGTGATCAGAATCAACGGCCGCCGGGGATACGACTGAAGGTGCAGGGTCCGGCGCGCAAGGGCGCTGGCTCGATGCGGGCAAGGCACCTTGCAGAATGCTCAGGCGGCGGCCGGAACCCGCCGCGCGGCGCCGGCAACGAGCGCCGGCGCATCGAGAATCATCGCCACCCGCCCGTCGCCCAGAATGGTCGCGCCGGAGATGCCTGCGACCCGCCGGAAATTAGCTTCCAGGCTCTTGATGACCACCTGATGCTGGCCGAGCAGTTCGTCCACCAGCAAGGCGACGCGCGCGCCACCGGTTTCGAGCACCACCATGATGCCGGCGCTCCAGTCGGTCATTGCGCCCGGCACGTTGAAGCGCTCATGCAACGGCACCACGCCAAGGTACTCGCCGCGCACCTGGATGAGCCGTTCCGCGCCGGCGATCCGCCGCACCATCTGCGGCGTCACCTGCAGCGATTCGCTGACATGATTGAGCGGGACGATGTAGGTTTCGCTGCCGACGCGAACCGACATGCCGTCGAGAATCGCCAAGGTCAGCGGTAGCCGCACCGTCATGCGGGTGCCTTGGCCGGCGACCGAATCGACCGTTGTCCGCCCGCCCATCGCGGCGATATTTCTGCTCACCACATCCATGCCGACACCGCGCCCCGACACTTCGGTAACCTGTTCGGCCGTCGAAAAGCCGGGCTCGAAGATCAGTTGCCAAACCTCGGCATCGCTGAGCGTGTCGGGCGCGGCCATGCCGCGCTGGCGGGCCTTGGCGAGGATCTTCGCGCGATCGAGACCGGCGCCGTCATCGGCCACTTCGATCACGATGCTGCCCCCCTGGTGAAACGCGCTCAGCGAAATCGTGCCGCACTCCGGCTTGCCCGCGGCGCGGCGTGCCGCCGGCATCTCGATGCCGTGATCGAGACTGTTGCGCACCAGATGAGTGAGTGGATCGGCAATGCGCTCGATGAGATTTTTATCCAGGTCGGTATTCTCGCCACGCGTTTTCAGTTCAACCTGTTTGCCGAGCGTCGCCGAAAGATCGCGCACGACGCGCGGAAAACGCGAGAACACTGCGGAGATCGGCAGCATGCGGATTGACATCACGGATTCCTGCAGATCGCGCGTATTGCGCTGCAATTGGCCGAGTCCGTTGATCATGCGTTCGTACATCAGCGGATCGCATTGGCTGGACGATTGCTGCAACATGGCCTGCGTAATGACCAGCTCGCCCACCAGATTGATCAGCTGGTCGACCTTGTCGACGCTGACCCGAATCGACTCCTCGCCGCGCGCACCCGACTTGCCGCCCGGCATGTGCTTCGCTGCGGCCTGTTCCGGCTCGAGCGTCGCCGGCCGGGCAAACAGTCCGAAGGCGCCGGACACGTCCGCCGGCGATTCGCCGGCGTCGGCATGCACCGCGTCCGCAGCTTCGAGACCGACGGGCGGCGGCAACGCATTGAAGAATCCGAAGCTGCCGCCGTCCGCATCGTCGCCGGCGCCGTCGAACAGCGCGCTGGACGCACGCCGTTCAAGCGGCGCCGCCGTGCCGGCGGGCCGCGCGCCGATCGTCACCGAACCCGGCTCTGCGAGAAAATCGACGACGTCATACAGCACATCGGGCGGCACATCGGTGGTGATTTGAAGCTGCCATTGGGTGTGCGGTGCGCCATCGTCGGGCACGTCGACAAGTTTCACCTCGCCGAGTCTGGCAAGCTCGTCGAGCATGTTGCGCAGTCGTTCAGGGCGCTCGGCGACACTGACCTCGGGCACGAAACACACCTCGAGCGCGCAGCGCGCGCGCGCCGCGCTCGCCATGATCCGCTCACCATTGGGCGCATCCTGTGCCGCAGTGCCCGCATCCGTTTCGCCGTCGCACAGCGCTTGCAGCCGCCGGCGAACTTGCGCGGCTGCCGCACTGTCGGCGATCTGCTCGCCCTTGTGCGCAGCCAGCAGGTTGCGCAACACATCCCCGGCCGCCAGGCAGGCATCGACCATCGGCGTGGTCAGCCGGGCCTCGCCCTGACGTACCTGGTCGAGCAGCGTTTCGAGCACGTGCGTGACGGCCAGCATGTCGCTGAAACCGAAGGTAGCGCTCGACCCCTTGATCGAATGCGCGGCGCGGAAGATCGCGTTGACGTCTTCGCTATCCGGCGCCGTCAGATCGAGCGCAACGAGCAACGATTCCATGCTCGACAGATGCTCGTCGGTTTCCTCGAAGAACACCTGGTAGAACTGGCGCATGTCGATCGTCATCGCGCGCTCCCGCTCAGCCGATCACTTTGGCGACCACTTCGAGAAGCTGTGCCGGATCGAAAGGCTTGACCAGCCAGCCGGTGGCGCCGGCTGCGCGTCCCTGCGATTTGATGGTTGCGGAGGACTCCGTGGTGAGCATGAGGATCGGTACGTTTCGGTACGCGGGCAACGCACGCAGCGACTTGATGAGCGTCAGGCCATCCATGTTCGGCATGTTCTGATCGGTCAGCACGAGATTGAACACGGCAGACTGCGCGGCCTTCAGGCCGGCAAGTCCGTCGGCGGCCTCGACCACGCCATATCCCGCGCTCTTCAGCGTGAAGGACACCATCTGCCGAATTGAAGCCGAATCATCGACTGCGAGTACGGTCTTGCGCATGCTTGTTTCCTGTATTGCTTGGTTGCCCCGGGCGCCGGCGCCACAACAACTCGAGGTCACCGCAGGCGATGCCCTGCGCTGCATTTACGGGCGCGATAAAAAGGGTCAGGGTGAAATTGTCTTGCATCGCCAGCAGCGCTCGCGCGCGTGAGGTGAGAACTGGCAGAAGTAACGTCAACCGCCGATCTGACTTTAGTCCGCACCGCCCGGAGGATACTCACCTGGAATGGCGAACACTTGCGCTCCCGCGCAGTCGACGGTATCGATCAGCGGCGGTGTTTGTGCGCCGCGCTTATTGCTGCGAGGGCATGGCGATGCGTGGGCGCAGCGTGCCAGCGGCACGTCGCGGTGGCTCGAGCGGCGCGCGAGCCGCGGGCGGTGTGACGCCCGCCGGTGGGGCAGCGGGCGTCGGGCCCATGCGATCGATCAGGCCTTGTTCGTCGAGCGGCGCCTCGGGATTGACGTCGATCCGCCCACTCAGACCGAGCAGGCCTTGCTCGGTTTTGCGGTTCATGACGATGATGCTGATGCGGCGGTTGATCGGGTCGAGCGGATTGTCCGGCTTGATCGGAATCATGTCGGCCAGCCCTACGACGCGCACCACCTTGCCGTCGGCCAGTCCGCCGGCCACCAGCTCACGCCGCGATGCGTTGGCGCGATTCGCCGACAACTCCCAGTTCGAAAATCCACCATCGCCACCGGCATACCGGCTGGCGTCCGTGTGTCCTGAAAGGCTGATTCGGTTTTCGACGCGGTTAAGCGCCCTGCCGATCGCGCGCAGCAGATCGCGCGTATAGGGTTGCAGGTTGGCGCTCGACTGGGCGAACATCGGCCGGTTCTGTTCGTCGACGATCTGAATGCGCAATCCCTCGCTGGTGATATCCATCATCAGTTGGTCGCGCATTTCGCGCAAGGCCGGGCTGGCCTCGATGAGCGCTTCGATCTGGCCCTTAAGGTCATTGAGTTGCGCACGCTCCGCCTGCTCGAACGCCTTGGCGTCATGACCCAGCGAGACCGGCGAAGGATCGACTGCGGCGTCGAGATTGATCGTCCGTTTGCCTTTGACATCGCCGCGCTTGACCTGACCGACCGAGCGCGTGAGGTCTTCGCCGCCGCCTTTGATGATGCTCGAGCTGTCGCCCGAGCCCGAGCCACCGCCGATGCCGACCTTGAGCGGATTCTGGAAGAACTCGGCAATGCCTTCCATGTCACCCTGGGCGGTCGAGCCGAGCAGCCACATGAGCAGGAAGAAGGCCATCATCGCCGTCACGAAGTCGGCATAGGCGATTTTCCATGCGCCGCCGTGGGCGCCACCGCCCCCCTTCTTGATCTTCTTGACGACTATCGGTTGTTGTGTATCGTCGCTCATGCCTTCGATGCGTCAGTGGCGATGGGTGCCAACGCTCAGCCCTTGCGGTTTTTCATTTCTTCTTCCAGCTCGCTGAAACTCGGCCGCTCGGTCGAGAACAGGACCTTACGGCCGAATTCGATCGCCACCTGGGGCGCGTAGCCGTTCATGCTGGCGAGCAGGACCACCTTCATGCACTCGTAGATCTTGCTGCCCTCATCAACTTTCTGCTCGAGCTGGCCGGCAATCGGCGCGACAAAGCCGTAGGAGACGAGAATGCCGAGGAAGGTGCCGACCAGCGCACCGCCGATCATCTTGCCGAGTACCGCCGGCGGCTGACCGACCGAACCCATCACGTTCACCACGCCCATCACCGCCACCACGATGCCGAACGCGGGCACCGAATCGGCCACTTTCGACATCACGTGCGCCGGACCATGGGCTTCCTGATGATGGGTTTCGATCTCCATGTCCATCAGGCTTTCGATCTCAAAGGCATTGAGGTTGCCGCCGACCATCATGCGCAAGTAGTCGGTGAGAAACTCGACCGCGTGGTGATCGGCAAGAAAGGTCGGGTACTTGGAAAATATCGGGCTGGCTTCGGCGTTTTCGATATCGCTCTCGATCGACATCAGCCCTTCCTTGCGCACCTTGGAGAGCATCTCGTACATGAGCGCCAGCACGTCCATGTAGTACGCCTTGTTGTAGGACGAGCCCTTGAGCACCGAAGGCAGTGCGCCGATCGTGGATTTGATCGCCTTGATGCCGTTGCTTGCAATGAAGCCGCCGATCATCAGGCCGAAGATCGCGATGTATTCGGTGGGCACCCACAATGCGGCCAGCGAACCGTGTACGGCATAGGTGCCGAGCGACGCGGCGAGCACGATGACGTATCCGATGATGAGAAACATCGCTGCAACCCTTGTTGATCGGCATATGGCCGGAAGATGCGCGATCGCCGAAGGGCGTCGCTGTTCAAGCCTGCTAACGGCGCAGTGACTCGAAACTTGAGATGACCGGCCGCGCCTGGCGGCATGGCGCGTGCGGCACCGCCCGGACCCGGCGGCGGCGTGCCGGCGAGGCCGCAATGCCCTGCCCGTGACCGCAAAAAAAAACCGCCGGATGTTCCCCGGCGGCTCGAACCCCTTGCGGAGCAAGGAGGAGGTCAGACCATGG
>CBDULG010000042.1:0-14728 GCA_965367985.1 uncultured Rhodocyclaceae bacterium | reverse complement strand
TCCTGTCATTCGTTACATCGATACCGGCGCCGATACGCCGAGCAGGGCCAGACCGTTGGCCAGCGTGCTGCGCACCGCGGCGGCCAGCGCAAGGCGGGCGAGCATCTGCGCCTCGTCGTCCACCAGCATGCGTTCGGCGTTGTACCAACTGTGAAACTCGCCTGCCAGTTCCTTGAGATAGAAGGCCACCTGATGCGGCGCGTGGTCTGCCGCCGCCGTCTGCACCACCTCCGGGAAGGCGGCGAGACGCGCGCACAGCGCCAGTTCTCGTTCGCTGGCCAGCGGCGCCAGATCGGCGTCGTTCAGATCACGCTCGAGACCGCCCCACTGGTTGAGCACCGAACACACGCGGGCATGCGCGTACTGGACGTAGTAGACGGGGTTTTCATTGCTCTCGCTCTTCGCCAAATCGAGGTCGAAATCCAGATGTTGATCGCTCTTGCGCAAGACATAGAAAAAACGGCAGGCATCGTTGCCGACATCCTGGCGCAGTTCGCGCAAGGTGACGAACTCACCGGCGCGCGTCGACATCGCCGCCTTTTTGCCGTTGCGGTACAACACGGCAAACTGCACCAGCGCCACCTCGAACTTGGCGCCGTCCAGGCCAAGCGCCTCGATCGCACCGCGCACCCGCGCTATGTAACCGTGGTGGTCGGCGCCCCAGATGTCGATGATACGGTCGAAGCCGCGTTCATACTTGTTGAGGTGATAGGCGATGTCGGAGGCGAAGTAAGTGTACATGCCGTTCTCGCGCTGCACCACGCGGTCTTTTTCGTCGCCGAAGGCGCTCGAGCGAAACCACTTTGCACCGTCCTGCATATAGAGGTGGCCGCGCGCTTGGAGCGCCGCAACGGCACGCTCGACCAGTCCGGTGTCGAACAGGCTCTTTTCCGAAAACCACTTGTCGAAATGCACACCAAAGGCCTCGAGGTCTTCGCGGCAGTCGCCCAGTTGCTGGGTCAGCGCATAGTCGTGCAGCCAGTGGTAATCCTCGCTGAGCAGGCGCTTGGCGTTGGAGATGAGCGCGTCGAGATGGCCTTCCGGGTCCGCCTCGACGTTCGGCGCGCCGGCAAGCACGGCGTCCGCGTTGGCAGTGACAAAGCGGTCCTGCTGCGCATCGCGCATTTCGCGCGCCATGTCGATCACATAACCGCCGCGGTAGCCATTCGGCGGAAACGGCACCTCGACGCCGAAGAAGGCGAGATAGCGCAGCCAGGTCGACAGTGCGAGGATGTCCATCTGGCGCCCGGCGTCATTGACATAGTATTCGCGCGCCACCCGGTAGCCGGCGAAATCGAGCACCGCGGCGAGCGAGGCGCCGTAGGCCGCACCGCGCCCGTGGCCGACATGCAGCGGGCCGGTGGGATTGGCCGAGACGAATTCCACCTGCACCTTGACGCACTTGTCGGCACCACGGCCGAAATCCTTGCCCTGCGCGAGCACTGTGCCCACCACTGCGGTTTTGGCCGTATCGGCGAGGGTGAAGTTGATGAAACCGGCGCCCGCTGCCTCGGCCTTGACGACGAGCGGCGAGGCCGGCAGTTCGGCGAGCAGCAGCGCGGCCAGATCGCGCGGGCTGCGGCGCAGTGGCTTGGCCAGTTGCAGTGCGAGATTCGAGGAGAAGTCACCGTGGCTGGCCTGCTTCGGGCGCTCCAGTTCGATCGCCGTCCCGGCATGATCCGGCGCCACGCTCTCGAGCGCACGGCGCAACAGCTCGGACAGAACAACTTTGGGATCGGCGCTCATCAATGCACACACATGCCAGAATAGTAAAACGCGCAATTATACAAGAAGGCGCGCCGCCGCCCGCCCCTGCCGCTCACTTGCCACACATGCTCACGCTACACTGGCGCGCAGCCCGTCCACGTAGACCAGCCGCCCGGTGGCTGGATTGCGGATATAGCTTAATTCCTTGCGGCGGTTTTCACCCGTACCGGGGGCGCGCAGCGAAATGTGCACCCATCCAGAGTTGGGACCGCGGCGTGGGTCGTAACACTCGCAGATGATTTGGTCGAAATCCTCGAGCGTGTCCACCGCCCAGTGCGCCAGGTCGAGCGTCGTCACGCCGGGCACCTCGATGTCGCAGGCGCAGCCCTGGGTGTGCTGACTGGTGCTGATCCAGCTTGCCGGCCGGCGCTTGAGCGCGCGTTCCAGCGCCTGGCTGCGATACACGCTGTTGGGTGCAATCGGCTGCTTGTAGTGTTCGCGGATCGGTTGCAGCACGTTGCGCGCCAGGTGGATGGCCGCACGCAATGTTTCGTCGTCCGCAAACCGGTTGTCGATCCCCTGGCGCTGAGCGGTATCGGAACGCATCAGTTCGTACAGGCGAAAGTTTGCACTGATCCGCGCGCGCGGATTCATCTCGCTCACATTGAAGGATTCGAGCGGATGGTCGTGTCGGTCGTCGTCTTTCATCGCACGCTCCCAGGCATCTGTTCTCACAATTTTTCGCGGATCTTCACGAGCGCGTCACGCACCGGCTTGCCCGCCTTCGCCGACATGGCGATCACGAAATCGAGATGTTCGACCACCGAGGCACGTTCGCGCGGGCTGGCGCCGCGCTTGAGCGCCGCCACATAGCAGCGGCAGGCGCGCTCGGCCCGTTCGCTTACATCGCTGCCGCGCGCGGCGAGCAGACGCACCAGTTCGCAGTCACCCTCGCCGACGCTCTTCCACAAATTTGGATCCTGTTGGTTGCTGAGCTTCAGCGTCTCGATCATCGCCACGCAATCGGCATCGAGGGTTTGCGCAGCAGCATCTGCTGCCTCGGCCGCTTCTTTCGCCAGCTGCTTTTGCGCGGCGCTCAGCTTGCCCTTCGCCGGCCGGCGGCGCGCCGCCGCCTCGGCCATCGCCACCAGCAGACGCGCCGTCTCGGCGTTGGTGAATGCATACGCCCGGGTGACATCGTCGGCCGCCGCCTTCATGCCAAGTCCATAATAGTTGGCCATGTTGATGAGCGCCTCGCGCCGTGGCGCCGCGGCATCGAGTACCCAAGCGAGCCGCTTGCAGGCGCTGCCCAGCAGGTTGTAGCGCTCGGCGCTCGGCGCGCGCTGGCAGACGAGGTCGAGCTCGGTGATCGACGCTTCGATGTCGGTCAGCAAGGCGCCGCGCACATCCTCGTCGATGGCGCCGTTGCGGCACGTCGCATACCAGGTTTGGCCCGCCAGCCGCGCGCGAAAATTGGCGCACTGCTCGACGGCACGGATCGGGCAGTCGCCGCCATCGAAGCGCATCGCCTTTTCGAGCCACTCGATGGCTTGTGCATAGTCCTGGGTTTCGCCCCAGGCAAAGCCCAGCGCCGCGGCGACATCGGCCCGCCTGAGCCAGTCATCGCGCATTTCCTCGGGCGCACGGCGCACGATTTCGCCGATCTTCTCGCGCATCGCGTGCAGGGTCTCCGCCTCGTCGCCCTTGCGGCGCATTTCCATGCGCACGTTCTCGGCATGGTTCTCGAGTTCCACCACCAACTCCACCGGGGCATAGAACGGTATGTCCGGGGCGCGCAACGGCGCCGCACCCTGGCCACGCAGGCGATAGCTCGGGTCGCCATAGCACTGGTAGGCGCCCCAGGTGTTGATGCCGCGATAACTGTTCCATACCGCCTCGCGCGCACCGCGCACCGCCGCGCCGAAGGTTTCGCCGTCGAGCATGCGCGTATAAAAACTCGTGGCAAAGGCCTTGGCCGCGGCGTCATCGACCGCCCAGCCCGCGGCGACTACCGCCTTGACGCCCATTTCGACGAACTCGAGCGCCAGATTAGCCGCCAGCTGATTGCTCTTCGAGCGGTCGCGCACCTGCGTCTTGGCCAGATGGCAACAATTGATGAACACCAGCTCGGGTACCCAGCGCATCTGGCGCACATCGCCGGGCGTGAGGAACGCACCCTTGCCGATCACCATGCCCGACACGGTCTCATTGGGGTGGTCTGCGTGCAGCACGAATTCGTGCTCGCCGTGGCCGGCCAGATGCAGCACGCGCCAGCTATCGCGGTGCAGCCCGGCGAGCACTGCGTCCTCGGGCGCGTCGATGCATTCATGCACCGCATCGAAGCCGCGCTTGCGCAGCAGCTCGGCGACCGCCGTCGCCTCCTTGCGCGCGCCGTCGAGATCGGGAAACACGTCCCAGCCGGAGAGGTCGGGATTGCCGACCACGAAGGCCGTCAGCTTGGGGCTGTGTGCCGGCTGTGCGCGGTAGCGCCGCGTCTTGAACTGGCGCACCAACCCCGCGCACACCGCCGGCGGCTTGTCGTCGCCGCGCCAGCGATCCTCGAGCAGCTCCCACGGATAGCGCGCCGAGGCCGCGTCGACCATCAACACCATGTGCGACTGGCGCGGCGCCAGCGCCTTGAGGCGGTTAGGCAGCAACATTTCGTAGAGTGTCTTGGCCACTTCGCTGTTCGCCGCCGGCGACGCTGAAGCGCGCTCGATGAAGGCGTCGGCCAGTTCCAGCTGGCCGGCGTTGAGCGTCTCCTCCGCACGCGCGCGATCGGTCGCGAAGATGAAGCGCAGCGCGCAGCGATTTTCCTCCTCGATGATCTCCAGCCGGTGCCACCACTCGGGCGCCTCGTCGGTACGCACGCGACGGCGGCGGCCCTGGCCGGTCTGAATGTCGTGGTCGGGCCAGCTGATGGCCTCGGCCAGCGTGCCGTCGCGCAGCGCCTGGCGCACCCCTTCGGCCGCCTGGATCGCAACGTCCTGATAGATTTCGATGAACTCGATTTCGTCGATCAGTACGCGCGCGCTGATCCGCTCATCGGCCCCGTCATCGGCCGGCTCGCCGGTCGGCTCGTTTAGCCGGTCACGCGCCGCGACCGCCGCGCGCAGTATCGCTTCGACCGATGCGCTGACCGGCATGCCGCCCGCGCCCGAGCCGACCAGCAGGCAACTGACCGCCGCCTTGCGCGGCGCGCCCTCGCCGAAGCGCAGGTCGCCCGCCGGCCACTGCGCCACCCGCAAGGCGTAGTCGAGCAAAGCGTCGCGCACGCCCGCTTCGAGCAGCGCCGGCGTCAGCTCGCCCACCAGACCCAGGCCGACGACAATCGCGCCGGCCGGCTTTTCGTGTGGCGCCTCGTTGAAAAAGAGCGCATGGCTGCCGTTTTCGGCTGGATATAGACCCAGTTGCAGGCGCCTTGAGAGCGCCTCGCCGAGGCGTTTGTCGAGTGCCGCTTCGGCGCTCACGATGGTGTCGCCGGCATAGTGTCCGACGAGCACCGGATGACGTGCGTAAGCCAGGTCACCGTGGCGCACGGTCACCTTGATCGGCCGCGCGCCAGCGCCTTGCTCGCCCCAGCCCGGCGGCAGCCCGCCACCGAGGCCGAGACCACCGTGCAATGCGTCGGCGTCGGGCAGATCGTCCGTAAACGGCTGTTCCGGCATTGGAAAGCGATCGGGCACCCCGGCACGCGCCCGCGGCGGCGCTGCCGGCAGCAGTTCGGTGGTGCCGGTATTGAGCAACTCGAGCAGACCCGGAAACGCGCGTGGTTGTGCGCACAGCGCGTCATGCGGCGTGTCTTCGACATACCAGGTCGGCACCCCGGGCAGACGGCCCGACGCCCAGGTGACCGTGCCGTCACCTTGCGCGGTGGCATCGAATACGAGCTTTCGGCGCTCGAAATGCAGGAATGCGTCCTGCGATTCGACCCGGTAATCCACCACCGTGGCCGGCTGGTGGCCCGCCAGATAGATCATGCGCGACGCATCGGGCGGCGCCTCGAGCAGGCGCTGCCAGGTATTGCGCGCGTCGCGCAGCCGCTCGGCTGTAGCGGTCGGCCACACGGCTTCCAGCTCGGCCTTGAGCCGGGTCCATAGCTTAGCATCGGCGAAGTCGCGGCCGTCGGGCGCGAAGGGCAGCAGTTCGAGCAGGCCGGGGTAGTCGCGCACGATGTCGAGCACGTCGATCGTGTTCTGGGTAATGTCGAGCAGCGCGAGCTTGAGTTGCGTGGGGTTTTGCGCGGTGAGCCAGCGCACCGCCTCGTGCGAGCCAAGGTTGGGCGTGCCGAGCATGACGAATCGGCTGTCGGGCAGCGCGCAGATACGCCGCCACACTGCACTGCCGGCGCCGCCGTCGGCAATCATCGTGCGCACCACCAGGCCACCCATCGAGTGCGCCACCAGATGCACAGGCTGATTGTCGCGCTCGGCTGCGGGCAGCCAGCGCTCGAGCGCGCCGGTCAGCCGCGCAGCGGCTTCGCGTACCGAAAGCCGCCAGTCGTAAGGGAAAATCTCGACACGGTGAGTGGCCGCGAGGAACTCGATCATCGGCCCATAGAAGTCGCCGATGAGATCCACCGGCTCAACGTCCCGGGTGCCCATGCGCAGCCGCCGGAGTTGACCGCGCAACAGACGCCAGTAGTCGATCCAGACGGTCTCGCCCTGCTGTTGCAGGACGCTGCCCATGGTGCCGGGCAGCACCACCGCAAGCGGCCGTGGCTCGCCCGCATCGCGGCTGCGGCGCAAGGCTTCGCGCCAGCGCGGCGCTTCATGTGGCGCCGTTTCGATAGGCTGGAAGCCGCCATCGGCACCCTCGGCGCGCATCAGCCCGGCGCCCAGCCAGCGCACCGATTTCTCGTTCGCGAAATACTTGAAATGGGTCACCTGGGCGCCGTCGTCGCGCAAGAAGCGCGCCCCGTGCGCGGGCCGCCGCAGTCCGCCGAGCATCGAGCCGGTATTGACCACCAGATCGTGATCGGCGCCGTAGAACCAGTCGGCGGCGAGCAGCTTGATCTGGCTCCACAGGGAATCGCCTTCGACATCGCCGGCGATCACGCTGAGATCGGCGCTCACTTCGAGATCGGGGTGTTGCAGCAAGCGCGTGAGCGCCGAGCCGGGCATCATCGCTTCGAGGCCTGGCAAGGTGCGCGGATCGGTGCGCTCCTTGACCACCGCCACAAGAAAGTCGACCGCGTCACCGAACAGGCCGTTGCCGGAGATGAAATCCACCATCGACAGCCAGCGGTCGAGGCGCCCGGAGGCAAGCGTGGTGCCGCGTGCCGGGCAGGCGACGCGCACGAATCGGCTGACGCGGATGCACTTGTCACGCAGCACCGCGAGCAATTCGCCGAGCGCTTTGCGGTCAGCATCGTAGGCCGCATCGCGCTTCTCCGCCTCGGCATCTTCGAGCGACAGCCCGAGTTGTTCGGCCACCGTGCGATCGGCGGCGAACAGGGTATCGATGAGCGCCGGGGTGAGTGGATCGGCGCTCGCGTCCCGCATGCCGAGACACATCAACTCGCCCACCATGCCGCCGCGCGAATGGCTCACCAGATGAAGTTCGGCGCCGTCGGGCAGCGCGCGGGCGAGCGCCAGCGCGTTGATCACCGGGCTTTCGGTGAGGGTGCGGTGTTCGAAGGCGAAAACGCGCTCGCCGTAGCGCGCCGCCAATTGCTTACGCAGCGAGCCGCCGGCCGCATTGTCGTCGGCCCACAGCGCACCGAAGCTGCCCGCCGCGCTCGATCCCGTGCCATGCAGGAACAGCAATAGCGGTCCGGCGGTGACGATCGGCGCGTCGATCGGCTGCAGCGGTGGCTCGCCGTCGATGGCGCGGCCGATGGCGCAGCGGTAGAGTCCCGGCGCGCGCCCCAGCTTTCGATCCTCGAGCGCCGCGCCAAGTTTGACCGCGGCCTTCTCCTTGAGCTTGATGCCGAATACGTCGAGCACCCTGACCGCGAGCTTGAGCAGGCCACGCTCGCCACCCGCAGGTGCCCGGCCAGGGCGCACGCCGAAATCGACCGTCCAGATCGTCTCGCCGTCGCGCTGGCTCAGCGCCTGTCCGCGCTCGTGCAATAAGTCGTCGGCACGGCTCCACAGGACGAAGCCGTTTTCCAGCTCGACGCGCACCACGTCGTCGGCAGCCACGTCGGCAACCGCGCCGGCATCGCGCGAGGTCGCCGGCACGATGCGCCGTGGCGCGACGATATCGACCGCATTGGTGGTGGGGGGCGGTGTGGTCTCTGATGTTTCGCTACCGGCGAAGCGGTAGCGGCGCTCTGCGGTGTGGTCGCTTGGCATGCGGCGAATTCCTTGTCTTTATTCTCGATGGCGCCGGCGGATCAAAAACACGTTCAGGAGAATACGTTGGCGCTGCGCAGGCGGCGCGCACCGAAGATCTGTGGCGTCTGTGGTAGCCGCGTCGACGGCAGGTACTGGCCGATGGCGCGAAACCACTGCTGGTAACTTGCGCCGGCGGGCAACTGCTTGAAGGTCTTTTGTGCGTAGTAGGTAAACGCGCCGTTGGGCCGTCCGTTGAAGCGCGTGTCCCAACTGAACTCGGTGTCCTGGCAACCCGCCAACAACAGGTCGCCACCGGTGCGCGACAAACCGCCGAACAGCAGACGCGGCCGCGCCGCCATGTTGGCGGGCAGGCTGCCGGGCATCCAGGCGGCGGGCGGCAGAAAGCGTGCGCGTGGCAGCGCGGGGTCAAGGTCGCCCTCGTTGCCGCGGGTCACCGAGCCGGAGTGACAACTGTCGGAAATGAGCAGCACGCGCACGCCGGCCGCACGCTGTGAGAACAGTTCGCCGAGATCGTCGTCGAGCAGCGCCTTGCCCTCGCCGATGTCGTACGGGCAGAGCGCTTCGTCACGGCCGTCCGGTTCGTCGCCCGAGGCGTCGGGCACCCAGGTGCCGTGGCCGGAATAGGTGATCACCACGGTGTCGCCGGCGGCGGCGCCGCTGACCAGATCGCCGATTGCCTGCACCATCGCGTCGCGCGTCGCCTGCGCGTCGAACAATTGGCGGACGCTGAAGCCGTGCTCGCCCAGCAAAGTCGACCAGTCGTGCGCGTCATTCACACAGCCGGCCAGATCGCCGTCGGTGCCCGGGTAGTCGTTGATGCCGATGCACAATGCCTGCTTGCTCATACGTCCTCCTTCGCGATCGACGCCCCACGCCGCGCCCGGCTGGCTTCGCGCCACGCTTCTTTGATTAAAGCACGCTGCCTTGCAAGGGCAAGCCCGGCGCCCGCGCCGGCAGCGGCGATTGCCCGCTCATGGTCGTCGCAGCGGCAAGCCGTGTCAGTGCCGTGGATCACTCTGCGGGGATGCGCTCCCACCCCTGCATCGCCGGTTTACAGGCACAATTGCCGTTTTTCTGTCTGGCCCCAACCCCCGTGCGCCTGCTGCGTCTTGCCAAAATTGTGAAGGTCAGTCTGCGTTTCGGCCTCGACCGCATGGTGCTCGCCGCCGATACCAGCGGCACCCTGGTCAGGGTGTGGGGGGTGCTTTTCTTCTGGCGCCGATTCAGCGAACCGCGCGGCGTGCGCTTGCGCCGTGCGCTCGAATCGCTGGGGCCGATCTTCGTCAAGTTCGGCCAGATGCTGTCGACACGGCGCGATCTGCTGCCCGCCGACCTGGCCGACGAACTCGCGCTGCTGCAGGATCGCGTGCCGCCCTTTCCCTCGGCAGAGGCGATCGGCGTGCTGGAACGCTATTACGGGCGCCCGGTCGATACCGTCTTTGCCGCGTTTGAACGCACGCCGGTGGCTTCCGCTTCGGTTGCACAAGTGCATTTCGCCGTCCTGCACAATGGCACCGAAGTGGCCGTCAAGGTGCTGCGCCCGGGGATCGAAAAAGTCATCGCCCACGACCTCGCGCTGCTCGACGTGGCGGCCACCCTGCTCGACAAGCTGTGGCCGGAAGGGCGGCGGCTCAAGCCGCGCGAGGTGGTGGCCGAGTTCGCCAAATATCTGCGCGACGAACTCGACCTGATGCGCGAAGCGGCCAACTGTTCGCAACTGCGGCGCAATTTCGCCGACTCCACGCTGATGATGGCGCCCGAAGTGTATTGGGATTATTGCGGCAAGCACGTCATGGTGATGGAGCGCATGCACGGCATCCCGATCTCGCGCACCCAGGCACTGCTCGCCCAGGGGACCGATCTGCCGGCGCTGGCGCGGGTCGGGGTGGAAATTTTCTTCACCCAGGTTTTTCGCGACGGCTTCTTCCATGCCGACATGCATCCGGGCAACATTTTCGTAGCCGCCGACGGGCGATATATCGCGCTCGACTTCGGCATCATGGGCACGCTCAACGAGGAAGACAAAAACTACCTCGCGCAAAATTTTCTTGCCTTCTTCCAGCGCGACTACAAACGTGTCGCGCTGGCCCACATCGAAGCGGGCTGGGTACCGTCGCATACCCGCGTTGATGAGTTCGAATCGGCGATTCGTGCAGTCTGCGAACCGATCTTCGACAAGCCGCTCAAGGACATTTCCTTCGGCAAGACGCTGCTGCGCCTGTTTCAGACGGCGCGTCGTTTCGAAATGGAAGTGCAGCCGCAACTCGTGCTGCTGCAAAAAACGCTGCTCAACATCGAGGGTCTGGGCCGCCAGCTCGACCCCAACCTCGACCTGTGGACAACCGCCAAGCCTTTCCTCGAACGCTGGATGGCCGAGCAGATCGGCTGGCGCGCGCTGGTGCGCCATGCCAAGGAAGAAGCGCCCAACTGGGCGGGCACCCTGCCGCAATTGCCGCGCCTTATCCATCAGGCATTGTCACACTACGAACGGCAGGGCGACATCCACGCCATCCTCGACCGCCTGACCCGCGCCCACCGCCGCCTCACCTGGCTCGTCGGCATCGGCGGGGGACTCGTCCTGCTCTTGCTGGCGCTCGAAACCTGGCGCGTGTTCGGCTGAAACCGGTCGTCGCCGCCGCGCGCTAGGGCCTGCGACGGCAGGCGGCGCCGGGCCGCGTACAATCGCCGGACCATGGCTTCGCGGTGAACTGCCGACCCCTGCGTGCGCGCTCCGACCCAACTGCCCCGCTATCTGACGCTGGCCTACGGCCTGTTGATCGCCTACGCCTGCCTGCACCCGTTCACCGACTGGCGGCCGACCGGACTGCCATGGTTCGATTATCTCGACGCACCCTGGCCGAAGTACTACCGCGTCAACGACATCGTGCTCAACGTGATCGGCTACGTGCCGCTCGGTTTCGTGCTTGCCACGGCCTGGCCGGTGCGCTGGCCGCGTCTGCGCGTGGTGGCGCTCACGGTGCTTTGCGCCGCCCTGCTCAGCCTGTCGCTGGAGACCCTGCAGACCGTGCTGCCGAGCCGCGTCGCCTCCAATGTCGACCTGGGTGCCAACGCTGCCGGTGCGCTGCTCGGCGCACTTGGCGGCGTGGTGCTCGGCCGGCGCCTGTTCGACACCCGGGGCTGGCTGCACCAGTGGCATGAAAAGCGCCTGCTCGAAGGCCACTGGGGCGATGTCGGCGTGATTCTGCTGGCGTTGTGGCTGCTCGCACAGTTGTCGCCCGACTCGCTGCTGTTCGCTGCCGGTGACCTGCGCAAGCTGTTCGATCTGCCGACGCCACTGCCCTTCCAGCCGGCGCGCTTCATGCGGCTGGAGGCGGCGCTGGTGGCGATCAACGTGGTCGCCGTCGGCCTCATGGCACGCAGCACGCTTCAGCGCTTCTCGTACACCGTCTTCGTGTTGCTCGTCCTCGGGCTGGCGGCCCGCACGCTGGCCGCAACGAGTTTCTACCTGCCGCCTCGCCCACTGATGTGGCTCACGCCGGGCGCGATCTCCGGGCTTGCGATCGGCCTGCCGTCGCTGGTGCTGGCACTCATGCTGCCGCGCCCGTGGCGCCATATGCTGGCCGCGGTTGCCTTGCTGGCGGGCACGGCGCTGGTGAATCTGGCGCCCGAGAATCCCTACCTGGTGTTCAACCAAACCTTCATCGACCACGGCCACTTTCTCAATTTCGACGGTTTGACGCAGCTGGTCGCCAGCCTGTGGCCGTTCCTTGCCCTGGGCTACCTGAGCGCGCTCAACGTGCTGCGCGGCGAGGACCGTTGAGCCGTCGAACGGCCAGCGCGCCGCGGCTATAATGGGGTTCACACCCCCGAGGACGGACATGAGCTATTTCAAACACCACGTCTTTTTTTGCTGCAACCAGCGTGAAGCGGGTGACACCTGTTGCAATGACCACGGCGCCCAAGAAATGCAGACCTATGCCAAGGAGCAGGTCGCCAAGATGGGCCTCAAAGGCAGGGGGAAGGTGCGCATCAACAAGGCCGGTTGCCTTGACCGCTGTGACGACGGGCCGGTGCTGGTGGTATACCCCGAGGGCGTCTGGTACACCTATGTCGACCGCGAGGACGTGGACGAAATCATCAAGGAACATCTGCAGGGCGGACGCATCGTCGACCGCCTGCGGATCTGACGGAGCGCCCGATGAGCCGACCCCTGCCTACCGAAGCAGCATTGCTCAACGGCCCCGACGGCGTCATCGATGCCCTCATCGACGCGCCCACCGAGGTGCGCGGCATCGCCGTCGTGGCCCATCCGCACCCGCTGTTTCACGGCACCAACACCAACAAGGTGGCGCACACCCTGGCACGCTGTCTGCGCGATCTGGGCTACGCGGTCATCCGGCCTAATTTTCGCGGCGTCGGCAAGAGTGAGGGCGAACACGATCATGGCGTCGCCGAAACCGAGGACATGCTCTCGGTGGTGGCGTGGGCACAGTCGCGCTGGGGCATCAAGCCGCTCGCGCTGGCCGGCTTCTCCTTCGGCGGCTTCGTGCAGACGCGGGTCGCCAAACGCCTCGCGGAGGGCGTCACACCGGTCGAACGGATGGTGCTCGTCGGCGTGGCATCCGGCGAGGTCAGCGGCGCGCGCAGTTACACCACCGAGCCGGTGCCGGCCGGCAGCCTGATCATCCATGGCGAAGTCGACGAAACGGTGCCGCTCGCCAATGTCCTCGACTGGGCCCGCCCGCAGATACTGCCGATTGTCGTAGTGCCCGGCGCGGACCATTTTTTCCACGGCAAGCTGCATTGCATTCGCGACATCATCACGGAGCGCTGGGCGCCCCTTGCGGAAGGAGGTGTGACATGAAACTGACTGCCTCGTTGACCAGTCCCTACGCGCGCAAGGTGCGCATTCTGCTGGCCGAAAAACACATCGATTACGAACTGGTGGTGGACGCGCCCTGGGAGACAGACGCCGGCGTTCCGGCGCTCAACCCGCTGGGCAAGGTGCCGACCCTCGAATCCGACGAGGGCGAAATGTTCTACGACGCGCCGATGATCGAGGGCTTTCTCGAAGCGATGGAGCGCCCGCCGCACTTCATCCCGGAAGACGGTATGGCGGCGGTGCGCGTGCGGCACACCGAGGCGCTCGCCGACGGCATTCTCGACGCCGCGGTGCTGGCCCACCTCGAAACACTGCGCCCCGCCGAGTCGCGCGAGCGCGAACGCATCGCGCGCCAGAAAGTCAAGATCGAACGCGCGCTCGAACTGCTCGAACGCGATCTGGGCAGTGAAATGTGGTTCGAAGGCGAGCGCATGACGATGGCGGACATTGCAGTGGGCGTAGCGCTCGATTACATCGACCTGCGCGTGCCCGACATGGACTGGCGTGAACGCTACCCCGGCCTGAGCGCGTTTGCGGCGCGCATGGCGACGCGCACGAGCTTTGCCGAAACCCGCCCGAAGCGCTGACCCGAACCCAACACCGCTGGACGGTTCGCCTTTCGCTGTCGACGGTCTGGTGAAGCGTTACGGCAAACTGGCGGTGGTCGACGGATTGTCGCTGCGCCTGGAGCGCGGCGAATGTTTCGCCCTGCTCGGCCCCAATGGCGCCGGCAAGACCACCACACTGCGCTGCGCCCTCGGCCTCACCACACCCGACGCCGGGCGCTTGACGCTGTGCGGCGAGCCCGTCCCCGAGCGCGCGCGGCAAGCGCGCATGCGCACCGGCGTGGTGCCGCAGTTCGACAACCTCGACCCGGATTTTTCGTGCGCCGAGAACCTCGCCGTATTCGGTCGCTACTTTGGCATCGACGCCGCGACGATGCGCGAGCGCATCCCCGCACTGCTCGCCTTCGCCGGTCTGGAAGGCAAGGCGGAAGCGCCCATTCAGGCGCTCTCGGGCGGCATGAAGCGACGCCTCACACTGGCGCGTGCGCTGGTCAACCGTCCGGAACTGCTGGTCCTCGACGAACCGACTACCGGGCTCGACCCGCAAGCACGCCACCTCATCTGGGACCGGCTCAGGCGGCTGGTCAGCGAGGGCAGCACGGTGCTGCTGACGACGCATTTCATGGACGAAGCGGAACGCCTCGCGCACCGTCTGGCGATCATGGATCATGGCCGCCTGCTCGCTCTGGGCACGCCGCGCGCGGTGATCGCGCAACACATCGAACCGTTGGTGGTCGAGGTCTATGGCGACTGGCCCGCCGGCATAAACGCATGGGGCGAGGCACACGGCGAGCGGCTGGCGCAGCGCTGCGAAGTGAGCGGTGAGACGGCATTCTGCTATACGGATGATGCCGTTGCGCTGCTCGATCATCTGTCCGCACAGAGCGCGCTGCGCTACGTGCACCGGCCCGCCAACCTCGAAGATGTCTTCCTCAAACTCACCGGACGCGACCTGCGCGACTGAATCCCATGGAAAAACCCCCTCACCTGCGCGAACCGATACCGCTCATGAAATGGCTTGGCAAGACCTTCGCCACCGGCCTGCTCACCGTCGTGCCAATTGTCGCCACGGTCTACCTGCTGATATGGATTTTCGTCACCGCAGAGAATTTCTTCGGCAAGGTGCTGCTCGGCTTCGTGCCCGAGCACCTGCGTGTCACCGGCATGGGCGTCGTGCTGGGCGTCATTGTCGTGTTCGGCGTCGGCCTGCTGATGCGCGCCTGGGTGGTGCGCACGCTCTTCCACGCGGTCGAAGACGCGGTGCTGTCGCTGCCGCTGGTCAAGTCGATCTACTCGGCAATCCGCGATTT
>CBDULG010000041.1:0-14825 GCA_965367985.1 uncultured Rhodocyclaceae bacterium | reverse complement strand
AGAAGGGTACGGTCAGCTCCTGCCCGGCGATGAATTCCTCGGCGATCACGAGGGTGTCGAACTTCGCCGCCAGTGCGAAGGCGGCCGGTAGTTGCGCGGCATCGGTCACCTTGGTCGCACCCATGCTCGAGCCCTCGTGCACCGGCTTGACGAAAATCGGCAGGTCGAGATCTTCGGCCACCGCCTTCCAGTCGGTGTCTTCGCGCAGGATGTGGAAGCGCGGCGTGGGCAGGCCGCCGGCCAGCCACACCATCTTGGTGCGCCACTTGTCCATCGACAGGGCCGAGGACATCACGCCGCTGCCGGTGTAGGGGATGCCGAGCATTTCCAGCATGCCCTGGACCGTGCCGTCCTCCCCGCCGCGCCCGTGCAGTGCGATGAAGGCGCGCGCAAAGCCCTGTGTCTTGAGTTCATGCAGATCCGCCTCGGACGGGTCGAAGGCGTGCGCGTCGATCCCCGAGGCCTTGAGCGAGGCCAGCACCGCACCGCCAGACATCAGCGACACCTCGCGCTCCGCCGAACTGCCGCCCATGAGCACCGCGACCTTGCCGAAATCCTGCGCTGCGTTCGCGCTCATGCCGCCACCTCCAGGCAGCCGATCGCGCCGACGAAGCGCAGCCGGCAGTGCACTGGGCGCCCGGTGCGCTTGCTGGCAGCCGAACACAACTGACGCATCGCCTGCTCGAGCAGGGTCGCGCTGGGCGCTTCGCCGAGTTGCAACTGACCGCTCGACGGATCGACGGTGATCGCGCCGGTCAACTCGCCGGCAACCGCCAGCACGGCATCGACATCCTCGGTAGCAAACAGGCGCGAGACAGCACGCGGACCGATCAGCGATCTGCCCTCACTGCGCGACGCTTCGGCGGCCCCGGCATGCAGCCAAACGCCGATGATGACCTCGTCCGCATGTCGCCGCGATCCGGCGTGCACTGCGCCGACGCCGAAACTCTCCGGCACGCGCCGATGCGTGCGGCCCAGCCGATCGACAGTGTGTACCGCGGCCACATGGGACCACAGCCGGTGCGTGCCGTCGCCCGCATTGGTTGCCAGCGATCCGGCCATCGTGCCGGGTACGCCGGCGAGCCAGTTCAATCCGGCGATGGCGTGGACCGCAGCGTAACGCGCCACCTTGGCGCAGCTTGCGCCGGCTTCGACATACAGGTGATTGTCGTTGGACCGGCGCATGGCAGCGAGTGAACGCAAGTTGAGCACGACACCGTCGAAGCCGCCGTCGCGCACCACCGTGCGCGATCCGCCGCCCAGCGCGAGCAGCGGCTCGTCGATGCGCAGCGCGGCGAGAAATGTCGCCAGATCGCCGGCGTCAGCCGGCGTGAACACGAATTTCGCGACGCCGCCGACATGCCAGTCGCTGAGTGCCGCGGTGTGCACCTCGCGGGCCAGTTCGCCACGCACCTTCATGCCGCCTCCTCGTGGGTCAGTTGAGCGGGCACCGCGCCAATCGAGCCGGCACCCATGGTCAGCACCACGTCGCCCTCGCTCACCACATCGAGCAGGGTCGCTGCCATGTCGCCGACGTCTTCGACAAACACCGGTTCGACGCGGCCGGCGACGCGCAGGGCGCGCGCCAGCGAGCGGCCGTCGGCGGCGACGATGGGCGCTTCGCCGGCGGCATACACCTCGCTCAGCACGAGCGCATCGACGGTCGACAGCACCTTGACGAAATCCTCGAAGCAGTCTCGGGTGCGGGTATAACGGTGCGGCTGGAAGGCGAGCACGAGGCGCCGGCCCGGGAAGGCGCCGCGCGCCGCTTCGATGGTCGCCGCCATCTCCACCGGATGGTGGCCGTAGTCGTCGATCAGGGTGAATTCCCCGCCGCTCGGCAAGGCCACCTCGCCACAGCGCTGGAAGCGCCGTCCAACGCCCTTGAAATCGGCCAGCGCACTGACGATCGCCGCGTCCGAGACGCCGATTTCAGTCGCCACCGCGATCGCCGCCAGTGCGTTGAGCACGTTGTGCACGCCGGGCATGTTGAGCGCCACGGGAAGGCGCGACACCGTGCCATTGACCCGCACGACGTCGAACAACATCCGTCCGCCCTCGGCGCGCACGTTTTCAGCGCGTACATTGGCGCTTCCCGAAAGGCCGTAGCGCACGATCTGCTTCGACACCAGCGGCATGATCGAGCGCACATGCGGGTCATCGTCGCACAGCACCGCCACGCCGTAGAAAGGCAGGTGCTGAAGGAAATCGACGAAGGCCTGCTTCAACTTGGCGAAATCGTGGCCATAGGTTTCCATGTGGTCGGCGTCGATGTTGGTGACCACCGAAATGACCGGCGTGAGCAAGAGGAAAGAGGCATCCGATTCGTCCGCTTCGGCGACCAGGAAATCCCCCTTGCCGAGCCGCGCATTGGCGCCCGCCGCGTTGAGCCGGCCGCCGATGACGAAGGTCGGGTCGGAACCGCCTTCGGCCAGGATGCTCGCGGTCAGCGAGGTCGTCGTGGTCTTGCCGTGCGTGCCGGCGATGGCGATACCTTGCTTGAGCCGCATCAGTTCGGCCAGCATCTGCGCGCGTGGAACCACCGGAATCTGGCGCATGCGCGCCGCCCGCACTTCAGGATTGTCGGGTTTCACGGCGGTTGAAATGACCACCACGTCCGCATCCGCAACATGCGCCGCGTCATGGCCGCGCATCACCAGCGCGCCGTGCTGCGCCAGGCGGCGCGTCGCCGCGCTCTCGCCCAGATCCGAGCCGCTCACCGTGAAGCCCTGATTGACCAGCACTTCGGCAATGCCGCTCATGCCCGCGCCACCGATGCCGACGAAGTGGATGTGTTTGACTTTGTGCTTCATGCCATCTGCTCCTTTTCGCCGGCGAGCGTGGCGCAAATGCGGGCGACTTCGGCGGCCGCCTCGGGCTTGGCCTGAGCGCGTGCCGCGCGCGCCATGTCGAGCAACTGCGTACGGTCCGCGCCGCGCAGCATCCCGGCCAGTCGTTCGGCACTGAGATCGATTTGCGGCAGCAGCCAGGCCGCGCCGCGATCGGCGAGAAAACGAGCATTGCCGCTCTGGTGGTCATCCACCGCATGCGGCAGCGGCACGAGGATGCTGGCCACGCCGGCGGCGGCGAGTTCGGCGACGGTGAGCGCGCCGGCGCGGCAGATGACGACGTCGGCCTCGGCATAGGCAGCCGCCATGTCGTCGATGAAGGGGCGCAAATCGCCGTTCACCCCCGCCTGCCGGTAACTCGCGCGAAGAGCGTCGATCTGTTCGGCACCCGCCTGGTGGACGACGCGCGGCCGCTGCTCGGCGACGATCGCGGCGAGCGCCTGCGGCACGGTTTCGTTGAGGACGCGCGCGCCCAGACTGCCGCCGATGACGAGTACGCGCAGCGGGCCTGTGCGCTGCGCGAATCGCGTTTCGGGCGGCGCCAGCGCGACGATCTCGGTGCGTACCGGATTGCCCACCCAACGCGCTTTGTCGAGCACCTCGGGGAAGCCCGTGACGACCCGGTCGGCAACCGCGGCGAGCGTGCGATTTGCCAGCCCGGCGACGGAATTCTGCTCATGCACCACCAGCGGCCGGCCGAGCAGCGCCGCCATCATGCCGCCGGGAAAGCTCACGTAACCGCCCATGCCGAGTACGACATCGGGGCGAATCCGGCGCAACACGCCGAGCGACTGCCAGAAGCCGCGCAGCAGATTGAGCGGCAGCAGCAGCTTGGGCAGTAGGCCCTTGCCGCGCAGCGCGCCGAAGCGGATCCACGCCGTTTCGTAGCCGCGCGACGGGATGATTCGCCCTTCCATGCGGTCGGCATTGCCCAGCCAGGCGATGCGCCAGCCTTCGGCACGCAGCAGCTCGGCCACCGCAATTCCCGGATAGATATGTCCACCCGTGCCGCCGGCCATGACGAGGAGCGTCTTCATGCGCCACCTCCGCGCATGATTTGGCGGTTTTCCCAGTCGATGCGCAACAGGATCGCCAGCGCCAGACAGTTGGTGACGATGCCCGAGCCGCCGAAACTCATCAGCGGCAGCGTCAGCCCCTTGGTGGGCAGCAGGCCCATGTTGACGCCCATGTTGATGAACGATTGCGCGCCGATCCACAGGCCGATGCCCTGCGCGACGAGGCCGGCAAAGTAGCGCTCCAGGTCGATCGCCCGACGGCCGATGACAAACGCACGCTGCACCAGAAGGGCAAACATTGCGACCACCACCAGTACGCCGACCAGGCCGAGTTCTTCGGCAATAATGGCGAGAATGAAATCGGTGTGCGCCTCGGGAAGGTAGAAGAGCTTTTCGACGCTCGCCCCAAGGCCGACACCGAACCACTCGCCACGGCCGAAGGCGATCAGCGCGTGCGACAACTGATAGCCGCGCCCGAAGGCGTCCTCGAAGGGGTCCATGAAGCCGAGAATGCGGTCGCGCCGGTAGGGCGACAGCCAGATCAGCAGAATGAAGCCGATCAGCGCGACGGCCGCCAGCAGCACCATCACGCGCAGGTTGATGCCGCCGAGGAAGAGGATGCCGAAGGCGATCACGGTGATCACCACACAGGCGCCGAAATCCGGCTCGCGCAGCAGCAGGAAGCCGATCAGCAGGATCGCCCCGGCCATCGGAAGGAAAGCGCGCCGGAAGCTTGCCATGTACGGCAGCTTGCGCACCGTGTAGTCGGCGGCGTAGAGCGCCACGAAGAGCTTCATCGCCTCGGAGGGCTGGAAATTGACCGGGCCAAGCGGCAGCCAGCGGCTGGCACCATTGACGGTGCGCCCGATGCCCGGTAGCACGACCAGAATCAGCAGCACGATGCCGCCGATGAACAAATGCGGCGCGAGCTGCTGCCATACCCGAATCGGCAACTGAAAGGCGACCACGCCGATGATCGCGCCGATGCACATGAAGGTGGCGTGGCGCACCAGGTAGTACGTCGATTGATGACCCGTGAAGGCCTGCCCTTCGGCGGTGGCGATCGACGCCGAGTAGACCATCACCAGCCCGAGCAGCAACAATGCGGCGGCCGGCCAGATGAGCAGCGGATCGAGTTCGCGTGGCGCCGCATCGGGGGTGCACAGGCGGCGCACCGCACGGCTGGTGGCCGGACTCTGCGCTGCGGCCCGGTTGAACAGGCGCGGCAGGTTGAGCGCGAACTTCATGCCGGCTCCACGCGCGGCAGTGCCTGCGCGGCGGCGATGAAGACTTCGGCGCGGTGTACATAGTTGCGGAACATGTCGAAACTGGCGCATGCGGGCGACAGCAGTACCGCGTCGCCGCCTTGCGCGAGCGCATCGGCCCGCGCCACCGCCTCGGCCATGTCGCCGGCAAATTCCAGCGGGATGCCGGCACCGGCCAGCGCCTGGCCGATCTGCGGCGCTGCGCGCCCGATCAGCACCACCGCGCGCGCATGCCGCGTCACTGGCGTGCGCAGCGGCGAGAAATCCTGACCCTTGCCGTCGCCACCGGCGATCAGCACGATGCGCCGCCCGAGCCCTTCGAGCGCGGCGATGGTCGCGCCGACATTGGTGCCCTTGGAGTCGTCGAAATAATCGACGCCGTCGTCCCGCCGGGCGACCTTCTCGACACGGTGCGGCAGGCCGCGAAAGGCGCACGCCCCGGCGACCATCGCCGACTGCTGGCAACCGATGGCCTCGCCCAGGGCGAATGCGGCGAGTGTGTTGGCGATGTTGTGGCGGCCCGGCAGCGGCAGCGCATCGGCCGCCAGCAGCGCCGTGCCGCCACGCACCAGCATGCCGCCTCGCAAACCGTAGTCGATGTCGCGTGGCGGTGCATCGAGGCCGAAACTGCACGCCTCGGGCGCGAGCGCGCGGACACGCGGATCGTTTCGATTGACCACCGCAACCCGCGCGCCGTCGAGGATGCGTGCCTTGGCGTCGACATACGCCGCCACGCTTTCATAGCGATCGAGGTGATCGTCGCTGACGTTGAGCACCGTGGCCGCGTCGGCACCCAGCGCGTGCACGGTTTCGAGCTGAAAGCTCGACAGTTCGAGCACCCACGCCTGCGGCAGCGCGGCGCCGCGCTCGAGGCGTTCGAGCAGCACGCTGAGCGGCGCCGGGCTTATGTTGCCCGCGGCCACCGCGTCGAACCCGGCGGCAAGGCACAGCGCGGCGGTAAGCGCCGTGGTGGTGGTCTTGCCGTTGGTGCCGGTGATCGCGACAATTCGGGTCGCGCTGCGCGCGCCGAGCATGTGCAGCGCATCGACGAATATCTGGATCTCGCCGGTCACTGGTATCGCGCGTGCGTTCGCTTCGCGCACTACCGGCAGGGCCGGATCGAGGCCCGGACTGATTGCCACAGCTTCGATACCGTCGAGCAGTGCGGGCGAAAATTCACCGAGACGGACCTCGGCCTGCGGCAGTTGGGCTTGCAGCGCGTCACGCTCGGGCGGCGCGGCGCGGCTGTCGGCAACACGCACCGCAGCCCCCTCGCGCGCCAGCCAGCACGCCATGGCGAGGCCGGATTCGCCCAGCCCGAGCACTGCCACGTTTTTGCCGCGCCAACTCATGACGTTATCATCGTAGCTTGAGAGTGGACAGGCCGAACAGCACCAGCATGATGGTGATGATCCAGAAACGGACCACCACCTGCGTCTCTTTCCAACCGCCCAATTCGTAGTGATGATGGAGCGGCGCCATGCGGAAAATGCGTTTGCCGCCGCTGATCTTGAAGTACACCACCTGCGCCATCACCGACAGCGTCTCGGCAACGAACAGGCCGCCCATGATGAACAGCACGATCTCCTGGCGCACGACCACCGCCACGGTGCCGAGCGCCGCACCGAGCGCGAGCGCACCGACGTCGCCCATGAACACTTCGGCCGGATAGGCGTTGAACCACAGGAATCCAAGACCGGCGCCCGACAATGCCCCGCAGAACACCGCCAGTTCGCCGGCACCGGCGATATAGGGCACGCCGAGATAGCGCGAGAACCCGGCATGGCCGGCGACATAGGCGAAGATCGCCAATGCGCCAGCCACCATCACGGTCGGCATGATGGCCAGCCCGTCGAGGCCATCGGTGAGGTTTACCGCGTGGCTGGTGCCGGTGATGACGAAATAGCTGAGGACGACGAAACCACCGACGCCGAGCGGGTAGGCAACGTCCTTGAAGAAGGGGACGATCAGCACGGTCTGCGCCGGATCGGATGCGGTCAGCGCGAGCAACAGCGCGCCGGCCACGGCAATCAAGGAAGTCCACAGATACTTCCAGCGGCTGGCCAGCCCTTTAGGATCGCGATGCACCACCTTGCGCCAGTCGTCCACCCAGCCGACGGCGCCGAATCCAAGCGTCACCAGCAGCGTGACCCACACATAGAGGTTGCGCAGATCGCCCCACAGCAGCACGGTGATGCCGATTGCGATGAGGATCAGCGCGCCGCCCATGGTCGGCGTGCCAGCCTTGGTGAGATGTGATTTGGGTCCGTCATCGCGCACCGACTGGCCGATCTTCTGTGCCGCCAGCCAGCGGATCAGCGCCGGCCCGAAGATGAAGGAAAGGGTCAGCGCGGTGAGCGCCGCGAGCACCGTGCGAAGCGTGATGTAGCCGAAGACGTTGAAGGCGCGCACGTCCTGACCGAGCCACAGCGCGAGTTCAAGCAGCATGTGCGCCCTCCTTGCCGTCCGTTCCGTCCTGCGCGATGGCTTCGACCACGCGCTCCATCTGCATGAAGCGCGAGCCCTTGACGAGCACGGCCGTATCGGCGTCGAGCAGTTTCTTAAGCGCCGTGACGAGATCGTTCATCTGCGCATAGTGCGAACCGCCGGGGCCGAAGTTGCGCGCTGCGACCGCGCTCGCCGTGCCCAGCGCGAGCAGGTAGTCGACGCCCTGGCTCTTTGCGTAGCCGCCGACCTCGTCATGCAACTGCGCACTCGATGCACCCAGTTCGCCCATGTCGCCAAGTACCAGCACCTTGCGCCCCGGGGTCGCGGCAAGCACGTCGATGGCGACGCGCACCGAATCGGGATTTGCGTTGTAGGTGTCGTCGAGCACGGTCGCGCCGCCCATCGCATCGCGCCGCTGCAAGCGCCCGCGGGTGCCGGCAAAGGCGGAAAGACCTGCGCACACATCGTCCAGCGTGGCGCCCGCCGCCAGACAGCAGGCGGCGGCACCGGTGGCGTTGCGCGCGTTGTGCAGACCCGGCACCTGCAGGGTGCACTCGATCCGGCCCGCGGCGGTGCGCAATGCGAGCTTCACCGTGAGACGCTGCGGTCGCGCCTCGGCGCGTACCGTCGCATCGTGCTCGATGCTGAAGGTGACGATTTTGTGCGCGCTGTTCAGACCCTCCCAGTACGCCGCAAAGGCATCGTCGGCATTGATCACCGCGACCCCGTTTTTCCCCAAGCCTTGGTAGATGGCGCCCTTCTCGGCGGCCACTTCATCCACGCTGCCGAGCCCTTCGAGGTGCGCGCGTAAAGCGTTGTTCACAATCGCCACGGTGGGTCGGGCGAGATTGGTGAGGTAGGCAATCTCGCCCGGATGATTCATGCCCAGCTCGATCACGGCCGCGCGATGCGTCGGGCGCAGGCGTAGCAGGGTCAGCGGCAGGCCGATGTCGTTGTTGAAATTGCCCGCCGTGGCAAGCACCGCCGTCGCGGGCGCATGGCCTTCCCGCTCGGCGCGCGCGCCGAGAATGGCCGCGCACATCTCTTTCACCGTGGTCTTGCCGTTGCTGCCGGTGATGCCGATCAGCGGGATGTCGAAACGTGCACGCCACCAGGCGGCAAGCGCGCCGAGCGCGACGCGCGTGTCTTCGACGACGAGCAGCGGCAGCGGCGCGGGCTCGCCATGGGTGTCGACATGATGCTGATCGACCATCGCGGCGGCGGCACCGGCCGCGGCGGCATCGGCGAGGAAATCATGTGCGTCGAAGCGCTCGCCACGCAGCGCGACAAACAATGCACCGCGGCTCAGCGCACGGGTGTCGGTTTCCACCGTCACGATGTCGGCGTCGGCCGTCGCGCGTCCATTGATGGCTGCAGCCGCGTCGGCCAGGCGCATCATGCTCATGTTTTCGCTCCGCGCCGCTCGTGCCAGTGGGCCAGCGCATTGCGTGCCTGCTCCAGATCGGAAAACGGATGGCGCACACCGCGCACTTCCTGATAGTTTTCATGGCCCTTTCCCGCGATGACGATGACGTCGTTGACCGCGGCGTAGATCACCGCCCGTTCGATTGCCTGCGCGCGGTCGACATTGCGCGCGACACTTCGCTTGAGGCCCGCGGCAATCTGGTCGAGAATCAGTTCGGGGTCTTCACTGCGCGGATTGTCGCTGGTCAGCCAGACGGCGTCGGCGCGCTGCGCCACCACCGCGCCCATCAGCGGACGCTTGCCGGCGTCGCGATCGCCGCCACAACCGAATACGCACACCAGACTGCCGTTGCGCGCCCGGGCCGTCTCTCGCCCCGCATCGAGTGCCTTTTCAAGTGCGTCGGGGGTATGCGCGTAGTCGATCAGCACGAGCGGTTCGCCGACCCCGCCGACCATCTGCATGCGCCCCGCCGGCGGGCTCAGCCGCTGACTCGCCTGCACCGCGTTCTGCAAGGTCTCACCACGCGCCAGCAGGGTGGCGATCACCGCCAGCAGATTCGAGACATTGAAACGGCCCACCATCTGCGCGCTGACCGGCACCTGCTCTTCGCCCCAATGCACGTCGAAGCGCATCCCCGCCGAGGTGATTTCCAGACCATCGGCGACCAGCGTGCGCACGCCAAGCAAGATGGCCGGGTTGGCGGGGTCGAGCGTATAGCCGATCACCGGCACGTTGCGCGCGGTCGAACGGCGCGCCAGTTCGGCGCCGAATTTGTCGTCGACATTGAGCACCGCCTTGCCGACGTTCATCGCGAACAGATCCGCCTTGGCTTCGGCGTAGGTCGTCATGTCGCCGTGGTAGTCGAGATGATCGCGCGACAGGTTGGTGAAGATCGCCACATCGAAGCGCACCCCGTTGACGCGCCCCTGATGCAGGCCGATCGAAGACACCTCCATCGCCGCGGCCACCGCACCGGCGTCGTGCAACTCGGCCAGCCGGCGGTGCAGCGACGGCGCATCGGGCGTGGTGTGCAAGCCGTCGACCAACTGGTCGGGGAATCCGCTGCCCAGCGTGCCGATCACGCCGCACGGCAAGCCACGGCTGGCCAGCGCGCGTGCCAGCCACTGGCTGACCGTGGTCTTGCCGTTGGTGCCGGTGACCCCGGCGATCCACAGCATCACCGATGGCGCCTTGTAGATGCGGTCGGCCAGATATCCGGCGAGCGCGCGCAAGCCCTCCGCCGGGATCACGGGCACGCCGACCTCGGGTGGTGCGGTGAAATCGGCTGACTTGGCCGAATCGTAGATCACCGCGCAGGCGCCCGCCTCAACCGCCTGCGCAATGTAGCGGCGGCCGTCGGTGGCGAGGCCGGGATAGGCGAGAAACACGTCTCCCGGACGCACCGTGCGCGAATCGGCCGTCGCGCCGGTCGGTACGACGCCCACTTTTTTGAGCTGTTCGAGCAGCCCGATGGCCGTCGGTGCGCTCACATCGCCTCCCGCTCGGCACGCACGACGCCATCCTTGTGCGCCACCTGGAGGGGTGCCAGCGGTGCGTCGGGGGGCACCGACAGTGCGCGCAGCGCGCCGCTCATCACTTTCGCAAACACCGGTCCGGCGACCTGGCCGCCGTAGTATTGCCGGTTGCGCGGTTCGTCGATCATCACCGCGATCACCACACGCGGATCGCTCGCCGGCGCAAATCCAACGAAGGACGCCACGTACTTGTTGGTGTAGCGCGCGTTCTGCAGTTTGTGCGCGGTTCCCGTCTTGCCGGCCACGCGATAGCCGGGCACATGCGCCTGCGGTGCGGTACCGCCGGGCTGCGTGACCAGTTCCAGCATCGCGCGCATCTCGCGCACGGTTTGTGGCGAAAACACGCTCGTTCCGCGCAGGCGGGGTGCATTGACGCGAGTCAGCGACACCGGGACCAGATCGCCTTCACGCGCGAACACTGTATACGCACGCGCCAACTGGAGCAGGCTCGCCGAAATGCCGTGGCCGTACGCCATCGTCGCCTGTTCGATCGGCCGCCACGCGCTGGCCGGGCGCAACCGGCCGCGGGCCTCGCCGGGAAAGCCTAGGCGCATCGACGAGCCGAAACCCAGCTGGTCGAAGAGCTGCCACATCTGGCTCGGCTCAAAGGTCATCGCCATGCGCACGATGCCGACATTGGATGACTTCTTGATGATTTCGGCGACCGTCATGCGGCCGTTGGCATGGGTGTCGGTGATGGTCGCGTTCGACAGGCGCATGCGCCCGTTGCCCGTGTCGATCACCGAATCGACGCCGAATTTGCCTTTCTCGAGCGCCAGCGCGGCGATGAACGGTTTCATCACCGAGCCCGGCTCGAAGGTGTCGGTCACCACGCGATTGCGCAACTGCGCGCCGCTTAGCGCGTCGCGATTATTGGGGTTGTAGGTCGGCGCATTGACCATCGCCAGCACTTCGCCGGAGCGCGCGTCGAGCGCAACCACGGCGCCGGCTTTTGCGCGATGCGTCTCGATAGCCTCCTGCAAGGCGTTGTAGGCCAGGTACTGGATCTTGCTGTCGAGCGCGAGCGTGACGTCAGCGCCGTCCTGCGGGGTGCGAATCGACTCGACGTCCTCGACGATGCTGCCGCGCAGATCCTTGATCACGCGCCGCGAGCCGGCAGCGCCGGTCAGGGCGTCCTCGTAGGCCAGCTCGATACCCTCCTGACCGCGGTCGTCGATACCGGTGAAGCCGAGCATATGCGAGGTCACTTCGGCGCCCGGGTAATAGCGCCGGTACTCGCGTTGATCTTCGATCCCCGGCAGCTCGAGGGCGGCCACCTTGGCCGCCACGGCCGGCGCCACCTGACGTTTGAGATAGACAAACCCACGCTCGCGCGCCAGCTTGCGCTGAATGGTGCGGGCGTCAACATCGAGCAACGCGGCAAGCTTGCGCGTCTGTGCCATCGAAAGCTTGGCCTCGGCGGGCAGCGCGAAGATCGAGCGCACCGGCGTGCTTGCCGCCAGCACGGTCCCGTGGCGATCCATGATCTTGCCGCGCGTCGCGGGAATTTCGATCACGCGCTCATAGCGCGATTCCCCCTTGGCCTGAAGGTAGTCGTCGTGCACACCCTGGAGCCAGGCGGCACGCGCCACCAGCGCACATGAGCCACACAACAGGGCGAGCAAAACGACGCGGGGCCGCCATGCCGGCAGCCCTTTCTCGAGTAACGGGTTGTGATTGAAGGTAACCCCGCGACGCTTCTTCATGGTCGCTCTCCGATGACCAGTGTCTGTTCCATTGTGGGTGCCTGCATGCCGAGCCGCTGCCGGGCAATCTTTTCGATGCGCACATGCGCCGCCCAGGTGCTCTGTTCGAGTTGCAACTGTCCCCACTCCACTTGGAGTTCCTGCGCATGCGACTGTTCGCGTTCCAGCGCCGTGTGCAGCTTGCGCGATTGGTGCTGCGCCGCCACCACGCCGAGCGCGCTGAGTACCGCGAGGACGACCAGGACGACATCGGTGCGCATCATGCTCAGGCCTCCGTGCGCTCGGCGACGCGCATGATGGCGCTGCGCGCCCGCGGGTTGGCGGCTATTTCTGCAGCGCTCGCACGTGTTGGCTTGCCAATCAGGCGCAGTCGCGGTGCGGGGCGGTCGGCCTCGCGCACCGGCAGGCCGCGCGGCAAGGGCGGCGGCACCGACGTCTGGCGCATGAAGCGTTTGACGATGCGGTCCTCGAGCGAATGAAAACTGATCACCACCAATCGCCCGCCGGCGCGCAGGCGGTCCACCGCCTGTGGCAGCACTAGCGCAAGTTCTTCGAGTTCCGCATTGATGAAAATCCGTAGAGCCTGGAAGGTGCGCGTCGCGGGATGCTGGCCCGGCTCGCGCGTGCGGACCGCTTTCTCCACGAGTGCGGCCAGTTGTCCAGTGGTTGTGACAGGTTCCCGCTGCCGAGCAGCAACAACCGCCTTTGCAATCGCATGAGCAAACCGTTCTTCACCATAGTCCTTGATCACCTCGGCGATTTCGCTGACCTCGGCGCGGGCCAGCCAGTAAGCCACGGTCTGTCCGCGGCTCGTATCCATACGCATGTCCAGCGGCGCGTCGAAGCGAAAGCTCATGCCGCGCGCTGCTTCATCCAGTTGGGGCGACGACACCCCCAGATCCAGCAAGATGCCGTCGACCTGTTCGATCCCGAGCGCCAGCAGCGTCTCTTCCATTTCGCTGAACGGCGCATGCACGAGCTGGAAGCGGGCGTCGTTGATCGCCGCGCCGGCTTCGATTGCCGCGGGATCGCGATCGAAGGCAATCAGACGTCCGCTTTGCCCCAACCGCGAGAGGACTTCGCGGCTGTGGCCCCCGCGGCCGAACGTGCCATCGACATAGCAACCCTCGGGCCGCACTGCGAGCGCACCGACCGCTTCTTCGAGCAGGACGGTGAGGTGCTCGGCGGCGGCGTTCACAGCGCGAGGTCTTCCAGACCGGGCGGAAGCAAATCCGCCCCCAAGCCAAATATGAGTTCCTGCTGCTTCTGCCAGCCGGCGTCGGACCACAGTTCGAAGTGCGTACCCTGACCCACCAGCCACACCGATTTTTCCAGCCCGGCAAAGCGGCGCAGTTCGGGCGCCACGAGAACGCGCCCTGCGCCATCGAGGCGTTCCTCGCGCGCGAAACCGACCAACAGGCGTTTGATCAAGGCGGAATTCCGCTCGAGACTCGCGCCGGCCAGCACCTTGTCGCGGATCGGCTGCCAGGCCTCGGCGGGATAAATCAACAGACACTGGTGAGGATGTGCGGTAACCACCAGGTCGCCGCCGGCGGAAGCAAGCTCATCACGATGCCGCGCCGGAATCGCCAGGCGACCCTTCGCGTCGAGATTGAGCGCTGCTGCGCCTTGGAACATCACACCCCCTGAAGCGGCGGGAAGAAAACAATGCGTCCACTTCTTCCCACTTTTTTGCACTTGACCCCACTCTAGTGCATAGATAGCCGAGGGTCAAGAATATGAATGGGGCGTTTTGCCAGTAGACACAAGCACTTACGACGTCCTCAATATCGTGTCGAAAAAAACATTTCTTCTGCAAAATCAATAACAACTGAGATTTTGTTAAACGTATGTCGAGATAAATCGAGGCGCGCCGCGGCGCGCGTGGGGCGTGGTGGGAGAAAATCACGAAAAGGGCCAATCCGCACGTGAGATCTGAATCGCGTGTGGATTGACGCTTCGTGGAAAAGCGGGAAGTCCGCCGATAAGCCGGGTTCTGTCGAGCGCCCATGCGGGCGCCGGGCAGTCATTCCTCTCGGCGACGCGTTGCCACGCCGCTCTAGCAGCCTACCCGGGAGCGACGCGAGCCACGTCGATGCTCCCCTATTTGGCCTTGCCCCGGATGGGGTTTGCCGTGCCGTCCGTGTTGCCACGTCCGCGGTGAGCTCTTACCTCACCCTTTCACCCTGACCCGACACCTGTGGTCGTCGGCGGAATGCTTTCTGTTGCCACGCCAGCCCTGCTCGGGTTGCCCCACCGCACGCGGTACAGGTCACATGGTCTGGCGAGGTCGCCCCTTCGGGCGACACTTTCCGTCGCTTTGGCCTTTCGGCGTATGGCGCCCGGCCGTTAGCCGGCATCCTGCTCTATGGGGCCCGGACTTTCCTCGATACGCTCTCGCGTGTCGCGACTGCCTGGCGAACTTCCCGGCGCAGATTATCCTGGAAATCGTGATCGAACGCACGCACGCGAGGGAGACAGGAACGTAGCCCGAATGCAGCGAAGCGGAATCCGGGTCGGTGGTTGACCGGCGGAAGATTTCCCGGATTCCGCTACGCCGCATCCGGGCCACGCCGATCT
>CBDULG010000040.1:0-15443 GCA_965367985.1 uncultured Rhodocyclaceae bacterium | reverse complement strand
TGCGCCCGCCAGATCACCCTGCATGTGGCGTAGCGAAGCGCGCAGGTTCCACACCGCGGCGTCCTCGGGCGCCAGTGTCATGGCGCGGTCGATCGCCTCGCGCGCTGCCGAGACCTCCCCTTGCTGCAACAAGAACGGAACCAGTGAGAGGTACGGGCGCGCCGAACTCGGATCGGCATCGATCGCACGCTGAAAGCTCTCGCGCGCGTCCGCCGCGTTGTTTTCCGCAGCGTGGGCGGCACCGCGGATCGACAGCACTTCGACGAGCGCGTCGTGGCGCAGACCGTCAGGGCGGATGTCGCGCAGCAGTGCCTTGGTGCGCCCCAGCAGCATCAGCAGGCGCGCCCGTGGCACGGCAATTTCCGATGGGCTGATACCAAGGCGTAGCGCCTCGTCGAACGCCGCTTCGGCGGCCGGCAGTTCGGTCTGCTCCAATAAAGCGCGGCCGAGAAGCACGTGGGCCGAGAGGATGCTGTTGTCTTGCTGCAGGGCGTTCTTGAGCTGGATTACGGCGCCGGCAGTATCGCCGCGTTGGAAGCGCGCCAGGCCGTCCTCGTAAAACGCTGCGGCACGACTCGGGTCGCCCGCGTGGGCGCTGGCAGCCCAGGCGAGCGAAAGCATGAGAACGAGACGGCGAATCGATTTCGGGTGGCAACGAGCGGACATATTGCGATTCCTTGCGGCGGTACTGGCGGGGGTGAGCGCAATATAGGACCCGTGGGAACCCGCCCCCGTGACAAGTTGGCGGAACCCGCTGGATTTGCGGGCAGAATGGCCCCATCTGTGACATTCGAGACATGGAGGCCCGGCATGGAAAAGAAGACCCGTTTCAGCGTTTGGTACTTCGTTTTTGCCCTTTTTGCGGTGATGACGCTGCAGGACATGTGGACGCATTACCGCACCGTCGAACCCTTGCCGTATAGCGAGTTTCAGCGCTTGGTGGCGGACGGCAAGGTGACGGACATCGCGATTACCGAGAACACCATTCAGGGCACACTGAAGGAGGCGCTGCCCGATGGCCGCAGCAAGTTCGTCACCACGCGGGTCGACCCCGCGCTGGCGCGCGATCTGGCCCAGTACGATGTGACATTCACCGGCGTCATCGAGAGCACATTTCTGCGCGATTTACTTTCGTGGGTTCTGCCGGCGGTCGTCTTCGTCGGCATATGGATGTTCGCAATGCGCAAATTTGCGCAGAAGCAGGGGCTCGGCGGCGGCTTCATGTCGATCGGCAAGAGCAAGGCAAAGGTCTACGTCGAATCCAAGACCGGTGTGACGTTCGATGACGTCGCCGGCGTCGACGAGGCGAAGGCGGAACTGCAGGAGATCGTCGGCTTTCTGCAGGATCCAAAGTCCCATTCCCGGCTGGGCGGACGATTGCCCAAGGGCACCTTGCTGGTGGGCCCGCCGGGCACCGGCAAGACGCTGCTTGCCAAGGCGGTGGCGGGCGAGGCGGGCGTGCCGTTTTTCTCAATTTCCGGTTCGGAATTTGTCGAGATGTTCGTCGGCGTGGGGGCGGCGCGTGTCCGCGATCTGTTCGAGCAGGCCCGCGAAAAGGCACCGGCGATCATTTTCATCGACGAACTTGACGCGCTCGGCCGTGCGCGCGGCGCCTTCGGCGGCATGGGCGGGCACGACGAAAAGGAGCAGACGCTCAACCAGTTGCTGGTCGAACTCGATGGCTTCGACTCCTCGTCGGGGCTGGTGCTGCTTGCTGCCACCAACCGGCCGGAGATTCTCGATCCGGCGCTGTTGCGCGCCGGGCGCTTCGACCGTCAGGTACTGGTCGATCGTCCCGACAAGAAAGGCCGCATCCAGATCCTTCAGGTGCACATGAAGAAGATCAAACTGGCGCCCGAAACCGACGCCGAGAAGGTCGCTGCGCTGACCCCCGGCTTTTCCGGTGCCGATCTGGCCAACCTGTGCAATGAAGCTGCACTGGTGGCGACACGGCGCGGTGGGGAATCGGTGACCGTTCAGGACTTCACGGTGGCGGTCGAACGCATCGTCGCCGGTCTGGAAAAGAAGAATCGCGTGCTCAACGAACATGAACGCAATGTCGTGGCGCATCACGAAATGGGGCACGCGCTGGTCGCGATGGCCTTGCCAGGGAGCGACCCGGTGCACAAGATCAGCATCATCCCGCGCGGTATCGGCGCGCTCGGCTATACCATCCAGCGCCCCACCGAAGACCGTTTCCTGATGACGCGTGGCGAACTGGAGGACAAGATGGCCGTGCTGCTCGGTGGGCGCGCGGCCGAGCACATCATGTTCGGCGTCGTTTCGACCGGCGCTGCGGACGATCTGCAGAAAGTCACCGACATCGCGCGCTCCATCGTCATGCGATTCGGCATGCCCGAGGCACTCGGCCACGTTGTGTACGAAGAGGAGCATCGCAACATGCTCGGCCAGAGCATGGCGCCTCCGACCGAACGCAGCTACTCCGAGGAAACTGCGCGGGAGATCGACTGCGCGGTGCGTGACATCGTCGCCGGCGCATTCGCCCGCACCGTCGATATCCTCGAAGCACGCCGCGCCATCCTCGAGGAAGGCGCGGCGCAATTGCTGGCCGTGGAAACGCTCGATGAAGATGCGCTGGCGACGCTGCGGGCGAAGATTCATCCCGAGTGATCCGGCCGTCATCCCGGGATGGGGGGCGTTTTTCCGCTACACTCGCCGTCTGATTTCCGTGGCGTCCAGACCCCCATGTCCGCACATGACGGCCTGCCCTTTCTTCGTGAAGTGATCCTGTTTCTCGGTTTTTCAGGGGTGCTGATTCCGCTGCTGCAGCGCCACGCGATCAACCCGGTGCTCGGATTTCTTGCGCTCGGTACGGTGGTCGGCCCCTACGGCCTTGGACGTTTCGTCGACGATCTGCCATGGCTGCGCTATCTCGCCTTTCCGCGCACCGAGGACGTTGCGGTCTTCGCCGAACTGGGCGTCATTTTCCTGATGTTCATGATCGGACTCGAGCTGTCCGTCAACCGGCTGTGGTCGATGCGCCGCTGGGTTTTTGGCGTGGGCGCCTTGCAGGTCGGCCTGACGGCGTTGGCCATCGGCGCGCTGGCCCATGCCTTTGGCAACACCACGCAGTCTTCGGTGGTGCTTGGACTGGTGCTGGCCTTTTCGTCCACCGCGGTGGTCATGCAATTGCTCACCCTGCGCCGTGAATTCGGCACGCCGCTCGGCCAGGCGACCTTCTCGGTGCTGCTTTTTCAGGATCTGGCGGTGGTGCCACTGCTCGTCCTGTTGCCCGTGCTGGGCCAAACCGACGGCGGCAGCTTCGTCGTCCAACTCGGCCTGGCCTTGCTCAAGGGCACGGTTACCGTTGGCGCCATCTACTTGATTGGACGCCGGGTGGTCCAGCCGGTATTCCACCACCTGGCGGCCAACCGTCAGTCGGATACCTTCATGGCGCTCACCCTGCTGGTTTCGCTGGGGGTCGCGGCGCTCACCTGGTGGGTTGGACTTTCCATGGCGATGGGCGCACTGCTGGCCGGCGTGATTATTGCGGAGACAGAATTCCGCCACGCCGTCGAGGTAACCATCGAGCCCTTCAAGGGCCTGCTCATGGGCCTGTTTTTCATATCGGTGGGCATGGGCATCGACGTTTCGGCGCTGGCCGACGAGCCACTTTGGTTGCCGCTGTCGGTGATCGGCCTGGTACTCATCAAGGGCATCATCGTGTTCGCACTGTTTCGCTACTTCGGTCTCTCATGGGGGCGCAGTGTCGAGGGCGGGCTATTGCTCGGCGAAGGCGGAGAATTCGCCTTCATCGTGATCGGCATGGCACTCAGTTTCGCGCTGCTGCCCCGCGATGTCGCGCAATTCATGCTGCTGGTGGTCGGCCTGAGCATGCTGACCGCGCCGGCAGTGGCGCGCCTTGGCCAAGCGCTGGGCAATGCGATCGACCGCCGCAGTGGTCAGCAAGACGCGGCGGCGCCGTCGGCAGACGTCGAAGGCCTGCACAATCATGTGATCATCGCCGGCTATGGCCGGGTCGGGCGTCTGGTGGGCGAACTGCTGGCCGAGCTTGGTGTACCGTTTCACGCCGTCGAAAGCGATCCAGCGCTGGTTGCGCGCTACCGAGCACTCGATCAGCCCGTGGTATTCGGCGATGCAAGCAATCCCGACATGCTGCGGCGACTGCGTCTCGAGCATGCCGGCGCGGTCATCCTCACCATGGATCAGCCCGGCGCCGCCATGCACGCGGTGAAAGGCATCCGCAGCCTGAACGCGCAAGTCGGGGTTCTGGCGCGCGCACGCGACGAAGCCCACGCGCTGGCGATGCGCGAGGCCGGCGCCGACACGGTGATCCTCGAAACGCTTGAATCCGGGCTGCAACTGGCGGGCAGTGCGCTGGCGCGGCTCGGCGTGCCGGAAGAAGCCGCCTTCCGAATGCTCGACAGCGCGCGCGAAGCGCGCAACCAACCGCTCCGCGCGGGCTGAAATACGCGCGCCAACGCACCACACCGAGACGCGCAGACAAGGCACAATAGTGGGTGATGCACTCAACGCCTTTGCACCCGTGATACGACAAGGCCTGATCGCACTTGCGGCGGCGCTCTGCCTGAGCGCGCCAGCGGTTACCGCCGAGCCGGCAGCGCCGACGCTCGACATCATCGCCAAGCGCGGCAGCATCCGCCTGGGCCACCGACTGTCATCGATTCCCTTCTCCTACGTCGATGCCAGCGGCAAGGTCATGGGTTATTCGCACGACATCGCAATGCTCATCGTAGAAGCGATTCGACGCACGCTGAAGCAAAACGACTTGCGCATCGACTTGGTGCCGATCACCTCGGGCAACCGCTTCCGCCTGCTGCGCAAGGGCGAGATCGACCTGGAGTGCGGATCGACGACCCATAACAGTGCGCGCGCCCGCGAAGTCGCGTTTTCAACGACGATATTCATCATCGGCACACGCCTGCTTACCCGCCGGAATTCCGGCATCGGCGAATTTTCCGATCTCGAAGGCCGGCGTGTGGTCACGACGGCGGGAACGACCTCCGAACGCCTGTTGCGCCAGATGAAGGAAGAGCGTCATATCGATCTCATCCTGATCACCACGCGTGACCATGGCGAAAGTTTTCTCGCCGCGGAGGCCGGCCAGGCCGACGCGTTCATGCTCGACGACGCCTTGTTGTATGGCGAAATGGCGCGCTCGGCCCAGCCCGACGACTGGATCGTCACGGGGACGCCGCGCTCATTCGAAGCTTACGGCTGCATGATGCGCAAAGGCGACGGCCGCCTCAAAGAACTGGTCGATGCCACGCTGCGCGAGTTGATGCGCTCGGGCGAGGCAGAGCGCATCTACGACCGCTGGTTTCGCGCGCCGATTCCACCGCACGCGCTGAACCTCAATTTTCCACTTTCTGAGAGCATGCGCGCGCTGTTTCGCAATCCCAACGACATCCCGTTTCAATAAACGCGGAGATTGCCATGGCCACCCTTCCCCGCCTTGCCCTGCTGAGCACCGGAGGCACCATCGCCGGCGTCGCGCCGCGTGCCATAGACACCACCGGCTACCGCGCCGGCGCAATCGACGCCGCCGGCCTGCTCGCTGCCGTTCCCGGTGCCGAGGCGCTCGCCGATATCGACGTCGAATCCGTGCTGGCCATCGACAGCAAGGACATGACGCCGGCCCACTGGCTGACCGTGGCGCAGCGCCTCAGCGAGCGCCTGGCACGCGACGACTGCGACGGTGTGGTCGTCACCCACGGTACCGATACGCTGGCCGAGACCGCATTCTTTCTGCATTGCGTGTTGCCGGCCGGCAAGCCCGTGGTGCTCACCGCCGCCATGCGTCCGGCGACCGCGCTGTCGGCCGATGGGCCGATGAATCTGTATGAAGCGATTGCCGTCGCCGCCAGCCCGGCGGCGCGTGACAGAGGCGTCCTGGTGGTAACCAACGATTGCATCTTTGCCGCGCGCCATGTCATCAAGGCGCACACCCGCGCGCTCCAGGCCATTGCGGCGCCGGAACGTGGCCCGCTCGGCAGCGCCATGCCGGTACGATTTGTTGCGCCGCCGTCTGCCGACAATGCCGGCGTCGTGCCGCTCGCCGACCTCGGCGCGGCGGCGCTGCCGCGTGTCGACATATTTTACGTGGCCGCCGGCAGTCCGTCCGACCTGCTCGCCACAGCGGCCGAACGCGGCGTTGCGGGCGTCGTTCTCGCCCTCCCCGGTCACGGCAGCCTGCCGGACTACTGGTTCGACGCGGTGCGCGCGGCGCAGGCGGCCGGGGTTCAGGTCGTTCGTTCGAGCCACGTGGCGCGCGGTCCGGTGAGCGACGCGGTCATCGACGGCATCACCCTGCGCGGTAGCAGCACACTCGGCGCGCTCAAGGCACGCATTGCGCTCATGCTGGCACTGGCCGTCGGCAAGCCGGACGTATTTGCGACATTGGCCGCCTGAATGGCGCCTTACAAGCCCGGATCGGTGCCGCCGCCCGCCTGCGCCGCATCGACGATTTTTCGCGACAGTGCCGGTGCGAACAGCTCGATGAAGGCATAGATATAGCCGCGCAACCAGGCGTTGCGCCGGATGCCGATGCGCGTCGTACTCGATTCGAACAGATGCGCGGCGTCGCTCATCCCCAAGCCTTTGTCCATCGTCGCGTCATAGGCCATGCGTGCCACGATGCCGATGCCCAGGCCCATGTTCACATAGGTCTTGATGATGTCGGAGTCGATCGCGGTGAGCACGACGTTGGGTTTCAACCCGCGTCCGAGAAACGCCTTGTTCATCTGCCCGCGGCCGGTAAATGCCGAATCGTAGGTGATGATCGGCCAGCGTGCGATCTCTTCAATGGTGAGCGGTTTCGCCTTGAGAATGGGGTGTCCGGCAGGCGCCACTACGCAGCGATTCCACTGGTAGCAAGGCAGCATCACGAGTTCGTCGTATTCGGCGATGGCCTCGGTGGCGATCACCAGGTCGGCCTCGCCAGTGATCACCATTTCGCACACCTGGCGCGGACTGCCTTGGTGCAGCTCGAGGCGTACCCCCGGATAGCGCCGTGTGAACTCGGCGATGACGCGCGGCAAGACGTAGCGCGCCTGGGTGTGCGTGGTGGCGACCGACAGCCGGCCCTGCTTTTCGTTGCGGAAATCGTCGCCGACCTCGCGCAGGTTGTCGACCTCGCGAAGCACGCGCTCGGCAATGTTGAGCACTTCGCGCCCCGGCTCCGTAACATCCACGATGCGCTTGCCGTGACGCACGAACACCGCCACGCCGAGTTCCTCCTCGAGTGCGCGGATCTGCTTGGATACGCCTGGCTGGGAGGTGAATAAGGCCTCGGCAGCGTCCGACACGTTCAGGCCACGACGTTCCACTTCGACGATATAGCGCAGTTGCTGAAGGTTCATGCTGGCGTCCAATAGACGGGCTGGTGCAGGTGCGAATCCGGCGGCGTAGACGCAACGCAGGTCGCTCACTTCGCAGCGCAGCAACAAATAACTTTTGGTTCTTAAAGTTTAACCGCTCGCTGCTGTTCTGATCTATTCAGCTTGTTTACGATGCAACGCACCATCCAACAGGTGATGTCAATGGATATCGCGTACACCTTCGCCGGCTTTGCAGTGGGCGCGATCGTCGGGCTGACCGGCGTTGGCGGCGGCTCGCTGATGACGCCGTTGCTGGTGTTGATGTTCGGCATCCACCCGGCCGTTGCGGTCGGAACCGATCTGCTCTACGCGTCGATCACCAAGGCGGGCGGTACGCTGGCCCATAGTTTGAAAGGCTCGGTGGACTGGACGATCACGCGGCAGCTTGCCATCGGCAGCCTGCCCTCGGCCATGCTCACACTGTGGCTGGTGCATCGTTTCGCACCGGGCGGCATCGAGGGCGCCACCGGCGTCATTTCGGTCGCTCTCGGAATCGCGCTTGTGTTGACGGCGGTGGCGATCATTTTCCGCCAGCGCGTGCAGCGCGCCTCGAGTCGCATCCTTGGCGATGCGCCCAACCCGGCCACGGTGCGCAAGCTCACCATCGGCACCGGCGTCGTGCTCGGCGCGCTGGTTTCGATCTCGTCCGTTGGCGCCGGCGCGCTGGGCGCAACGGCGCTGTTTTTTCTGTACCCGCGCTTGCCAACGGTACGTATCGTCGCCTCCGACATCGCCCACGCAGTGCCGCTCACCGCAGTCGCGGGTCTCGGTCACTGGGCGCTGGGCACGATCGACTGGGCCTTGCTGGGCAGCCTGTTGATTGGTTCGCTGCCCGGCATCTGGCTCGGTAGCCATGTTTCAGCACGCGTCCCCGACCGCGTGTTGCGTCCCATCCTTGCCAGTACCTTGGTGCTGGTGGGCGCAAAACTGATTTCGCATTAAGAGAGAAAAAAATATGTATCGCTACGACGATTACGATCAGCAACTGGTGGATGAACGCGTCGCGCAGTTTCGCGGCCAGATGGATCGCTACCTTGCCGGCGAGCTGACGGAAGAAGAATTTCTGCCCCTGCGACTGCAAAACGGCGTCTACATCCAGCGTCACGCGCCGATGCTGCGCCTTGCGGTGCCCTACGGTCATCTGCGCTCGGACCAGGTGCGCATGTACGCCCACGTCGCACGCACTTATGACCGCGGCTACGGCCACTTCACGACGCGCCAGAATATGCAGTTCAACTGGTGCAAGCTCGAAGTGATCCCGGAGATTCTCGCCCAACTGGCCACGGTGCAACTGCATGCCATCCAGACCTCGGGCAACTGCATCCGCAACATTACGTCCGATCCGTTCGCCGGCGTCGCCGCCGATGAGCGTATCGACCCGCGTCCGTGGTGCGAAGTCCTGCGCCAGTGGAGTACCTTCCACCCCGAGTTCGCCTATCTGCCGCGCAAGTTCAAGATTGCCGTCAATGGCGCCGAGGAAGATCGCGCAATCGTCCGCACCCATGACATCGGCCTTGACCTGGTGTTCAACGACGCAGGCGAAACCGGCTTTCGCGTGCTCGTCGGCGGCGGCTTGGGCCGCACGCCGATCATCGGCGAGGAAATCGCCAGTTTCGTGCCATGGCAACACCTGCTCACCTACTGCGAAGCGATCCTGCGCGTCTATAACCGTTTCGGTCGTCGCGACAACAAGTTCAAGGCGCGCATCAAGATCATCGTCAAGGCCTTGGGTATCGACGAATTCCGCAAGCGCGTCGACGCCGAGTGGGCGCATCTCAAGGATGGTCCGGGCACGCTGACGCGCGAGGAAGTCGAGCGCGTTGCGGCCCACTTCGTAGACCCCGAGTACAAGACGCTGCCGGCGACCGACGCCGGCTACGCACAAGCACGTGAGGAAAACAAGCCCTTCGCGGCCTGGGTCAAGCGCAATGTGCGCGGCCACAAGAAGCCGGGCTATGCCAGCGTCGTGCTCTCGCTCAAGAAGACCGGCGTGGCGCCGGGCGACATCTCCGACGCGCAGCTCGACTTCGTCGCCGATCTGGCCGACCGCTACAGCTTTGGTGAAGTACGCGTCACCCACGAGCAGAACCTCGTGCTGGCCGATGTCGAACAGTCCGACCTGTTCTCGCTGTGGGAGCAACTCCGCGCGCATGGTCTGGCGACGCCCAACATCGGCCTGCTGACCGACATGATTTGCTGCCCGGGCGGCGATTTCTGCAGTCTTGCCAACGCCAAATCGATCCCTATCGCCGAAGCCGTGCAGCGCCGCTTCGACGATCTCGACTACCTGCATGACATCGGCGAGATCGAACTGAACATCTCCGGCTGCATGAACGCTTGTGGTCATCATCACGTCGGCAACATCGGCATTCTCGGTGTCGATAAGAAAGGCGAGGAGTGGTATCAGATCACCATCGGCGGCGCTCAGGGCAATAAAGCCGCGCTCGGCAAGGTGATCGGCCCCTCTTTTGCCGCAGCGGACGTTCCCGACGTGATCGAGGCGCTGATCGAGACCTATATCGACAACCGCCATGAAGGCGAACGCTTCGTTGACACCGTCGATCGCGTCGGGATCGAGCCGTTCAAGACGCGCGTCTATGGCCCCAACACGCTTCAGGAAAGGAAGGTTGCCAATGCCTAAGCTCATCAGAAACGCGCAGATCGTCGACGACGCCTGGCAAACCCTGCGACCGACCGCCGATGACGCGGTCGACGCCGTCACCGTACCCGCGGGACAATGGATTGTTCCGCTGAGCGTGTGGCAGGCGCAGCCGGCATTGCATGAACGTGCCGACATCGCGGTGTGGCTGGCTGACGATGACGAACCGGCCGACCTCGTGCCCGATCTCGCGCGCCTGCCCTTTGTGGCGGTGAATTTTCCCAAGTTCGCCAATGGACGCGGCTATTCGACCGCCGTCCTGCTGCGCACGCGCTACAACTATGGCGGCGAGTTGCGCGCCATTGGCGACGTGCTGCGCGACCAGTTCGACTACCTCACGCGCTGCGGCTTCGACGCGCTCGAACCGGCGGCGGGCAAATATACCGATGCGCAGCTCACGGCAGCACTCGACAGCCTGCAATGCTTCACCGAGCCGTATCAGAAATCGGTCAAGCATCCGGAACCCCTGTTCCGCCGTCAACAGAGGGCCGCGTGAGCTCGGTAACGCCACTGCGACCGGCGGCGAGCAATCCGGCAATTCACCCGACGCTCGACGACGCACTGCGCGCCACGGTGGCCGCCAAGGCGGAGGCCGTGCGCGCGCTGCTCGAGTCTGCCGTCGCAGAATTTGGCGCCGATGGCGAAGTCACTTTTGCCAACAGTTTTGGCGCGGAAGACATGGTACTCACCGACCTGATCGCACGCCATCGCCTGCCGGTCGAAATTTTCTCACTCGACACGGGGCGCCTGCCGGCCGAAACCTACACCCTCATGGCCGAGGTCGAGCAGCGCTACGACACCCGGCTGAAGGTATTTTTTCCAGACGCTACGGCGGTCGAAACCTATGTGCGCGCCGAGGGCATCAACGCCTTCTACGACTCGGTTGAATTGCGCAAGGCCTGCTGCGGCATCCGCAAGGTGGAGCCGCTGCGCCGTGCGCTTTCGGGCAAGAAGGCGTGGATCACCGGCCAGCGCGCCGCCCAGTCGGCAACGCGCGCTGCGCTGCCGGTGCGCGAGTTCGACGCCGGCAACGGCCTGGAAAAACTCAATCCGCTCGCTGATTGGAGCGAAAAGGAAGTGTGGGCTTGGATTCGCATTCACGAAGTGCCCTACAACGCATTGCACGAACAGTTCTACCCGAGCATCGGCTGTGCGCCCTGTACCCGCGCCGTCGCACTCGGTGAGGACGTGCGCGCCGGGCGCTGGTGGTGGGAAGATCCGGCCTCCAAGGAATGCGGCCTGCACGTCAAGAAATCATGAACTTCGAACGGAGATCCGCCATGTCCTCCCTGCGTACTGCGCCACCGACGGCGTCATCTGCGACCCTTTCGACGCTCGTGCAGCGTCTCAGCGCTTTGCGCGCCGGCCTGCGGGCCGCGTTGCGCGCGTTGCGTCACCCGAACACGTAAAAGCAGAACCGAGATCACCATGTCAACGCTGACCAAACAGACGCTATCCCACCTCGACTGGCTCGAAGCCGAGGCCATCCACATCATGCGTGAGGTGGCCGGCCAGTGCAGCAATCCGGTGTTGCTGTTCTCCGGCGGCAAGGATTCGGTGTGCATGCTGCGCATCGCCGAGAAGGCGTTCCGCCCGGGGCGTTTTCCGTTCCCCTTGATGCACATCGACACCGGCCACAACTATCCGGAGGTGATCGCCTTTCGTGACAAGCGCGCGGCGGAACTGGGCGAACGCCTGATCGTACGTTCGCTGGAAGAGTCCATGGCGCGCGGCTCGATCGTGCTCAAGCATGCCAACGAATCGCGCAACAAGCACCAGTCGATCACGCTGCTCGAAGCGATCGAGGAGTTCGGCTTCGACTGCTGCATCGGCGGTGCGCGACGCGACGAGGAGAAGGCCCGCGCCAAGGAACGCATCATGAGCTTCCGCGACGAGTTCGGCCAGTGGGATCCCAAGAACCAGCGCCCCGAGTTGTGGAACCTTTTTAACGCGCGCACCCACAAGGGCGAGAACATCCGCGCCTTCCCGATCAGCAACTGGACCGAACTCGACGTATGGCAGTACATCCAGCGCGAGCAACTCGAGCTGCCGTCGATCTACTACGCGCACAAGCGCCCGGTGGTACGCAAGAACGGCCATCTTCAGCCAGTCACCGATCTGACCCCGGCGAGCAACGATGACGCCATCGAGGAAATCCTGGTGCGTTTCCGCACGGTGGGCGATGTGAGCTGCACCGCGCCGGTCGAGTCGGACGCCGACACGCTCGACAAGATTCTCGCTGAAACCGCGATAACCACAATCACCGAGCGCGGCGCCACGCGAATGGACGACCAGACCTCGGAAGCGTCGATGGAGCAGCGTAAGAAAGAAGGTTATTTCTGATCGAGGTCGCCGTTCTGAGCGCAGCCGGCGGGTTGAAACCCGCCTCAAAGCAGCGGCGCACCATGAATAAAGCACGAAATTGAAGGAATGAAGAAAATGTCCGCCCTGGAAAACCTGCCCGAAATCGACAACGGTCTGCTGCGCTTCTTGACCTGCGGCAGCGTCGATGACGGCAAAAGCACGCTCATCGGCCGCCTGCTGTACGACAGCAAGACAATTCTTGCCGACACGCTCAATGCCATGGAGAAAACTTCCCTGCGCCGCGGCATGACCGCACTCGACCTGTCGCTGCTCACCGACGGCCTGCAGGCCGAGCGCGAGCAAGGCATCACCATCGATGTCGCCTACCGCTACTTCACCACCGGAACGCGCAAGTACATCATCGCCGACGCCCCGGGGCACGAGCAGTACACCCGAAACATGGTCACCGCAGCGTCCACGGCCAACCTGGCGATCATTCTCGTCGATGCGCGCAAAGGGCTGCTCACGCAAACCCGGCGCCACTCGACGATCGCCCATCTGCTCGGCATTCCGCACATCGTGGTGGCGATCAACAAGATGGATCTGGTCGATTACGATGAGGCGGCCTACGAGGACATCAAGGCGGAGTATCTCAAATTCGCCCATAAGATCGGCCTCACCGACGTGCGCTTCGTCCCGCTTTCTGCGCTCAACGGCGACATGGTGGTGGAGCGCGGCGATCGCATGGATTGGTACGAAGGCCCCACCCTGCTCAACATCCTCGAGGCCGCGCCGGCCGCGCATACCGAAAAGCCGGAGAACTTTCGCTTTCCGGTGCAGTTCGTGTGCCGCCCGCAGGATTCGGCCAACCCCGAACTGCATGACTACCGCGGCTTCATGGGGCGGGTCGAATCGGGTGAGATCTCGGCCGGCGACGCCGTCACGGTACTGCCCTCCGGGCTCAGCAGCCGCGTCAAAGCGGTGGAAATCGGTGGGCAGCCGATCGACCACGCGATTCACGAGCAGTCGGTTACGCTCAGGCTGGAAGACGACATCGACATTTCGCGTGGCGACATGATCGTCAAGGCGGCCGAAGTGCGCGAGCCGCTCAAGCAGATCGACGTCACGCTGTGCTGGATGTCAGAGACGCCGATGTCGCCGGCGCGCACCTATGTGGTCCGCCATACCACGCGCGAGGTCAAGGCAAAGATCCTGAAAATCGATCATCGCCTCGACGTCAACACGCTCGAGCATGAACCGGTCACCACGCTGGCGATGAACGATATCGCTACGCTTACGCTCAAGCTCGCCCAGCCGGTTTTTGCCGATCCTTACCGCGAGAATCGCGCCACCGGTGCCTTCATCGTCATCGACGAATCGACCAACAATACGGTCGGCGCGGGCATGATTCGCTGAGCGGACGCGACGCCCGGACGAAAAAAAGAGCCATGCGCAATCGCATGGCTCTTTTGCTATCTGCCGACAGCGCGGCTCAGCGCAGCTTGTCCATCGTGCCGGTCGCGTCGGCGAGCAGATAGTAGAAGGTCACACGGCTCTTCTGGCGCGTCCCCTTCATCTGCTCGCACACCTTGGCAATGCCGGCCTCGGCGGCATCCGGACTCAATTCCAACTTCTTCTTGGCAAAGCCGTCGCGCACGCGATCGAGTTCGGCCTTGTCGGATGCGGACACCAGCGAGGAATCCTTGTTGCGCAGCGCTATGCCGCAGTACTTGACGATCTTGTCCACCACCGCCTCATCTGCATTCGATACGAACTTCTTGACATCTGCTACGTAATCACTCATGGCGAACCTCCCGTGGTTTAAGTCGAGTGCCTGCGTGCGCCACATTGCAAGGAACCTGCCGCCGCGCTCAACACATCGAAGCGAAAACTAGCACGATCCAGCGGGCATGTGCACAACCGCCTGGCGCGATGCACCAATCGTGACAATTCAGGACGTTGTCATTGACCCCGTGGGCACTTACTTGAACAGGCCGCCAAGACCCTTCTTCAGTTCTTCCTGAATCTTGCCCTTAGCGTCTTCGCGCGCCTCCTCGACCTTCGCCTTCACCTTCTCCTCGACTTTGGCTTTCTCGGCGTCCAGTCGCCCCTTGACCGCCCCCGAGAGCAGCGCCTCGGCGTCGAGCGTGAACTTCGGCTCGTCGAAGCTTCCGGTGACCCGCACCGGCACGGTCACGTCGCGCACCTGATCGAGCGACTTGCCGCCCTGCCCGGTAAGCGTGCCGACCAACGTCGCCTTGACAAGATAATCGATGCTTTCGCTGATCAGATTCGCCGACCCTTCGCCACCGACGCGCAGCAGCGGTGAGCGCATGCTCAGATCGTCGTTGCGCACCACGCCGCCGCCCAGCTGCAGGGTTGCGGAAAGGTCTGAAAAGTCAGTCTGTTCCGTTTCGCTGACCGCTTCGACATCGCCGCCGGTGAGCCTCGCCTCGGCTTCGCGAAAGAAACGCGCGATGTTGATGCCCTTGAGCGCGCCGTCGAGCACCTTCAGATCCACCGTCCCGGCAAGCGTCTTCTTCAGGCTGTCGGCATCGAGCCCCGTGCCGCTCAGTCGGGTAGTGACCCGTGCGCGCCCGGTCAGCTTTTCCGGTTTGCCACTCACCGCGCGCAGCACCGGGCCGAGTTGCACGTCGGTGAGGCTGCCATTGACGTTCAGGCCAGTCGGCGCGCCGCGCGCCTCGAGCACAGCGGTTGCGTCCAGCCGCCCTTCATACAATCCGGCCTTGGGGGAGACTTCCAGCCGCCCGCCCGCAAGCGCGACTCCCACGTCGATGTCACTGGCCTCCAGACCGCTGACCGTGAGTGCGCCGATCTTGAGTTGACCGGCGACGTCGAGTCCGCGCAGATCGAGTGGCGCTTCCGCTGCAGGCGTATCACCGTTCGTGGATTGCTTTGCCGGTGCGGCGTCCGGTGCTGTGGATTCGCCCGCCGGAGGCAGATAGCTGTCGACATTGATCTTGTCGATCGCCAAGTCGAATCTGAGGGCGGACTTGGCCACATCGGCAAGCGTCAGCGAGCCACTGATTTTGCTGTCGTCGAGGGTGGCAACAATGTCATTGAGCGCGACGCGCTCA